>CAIVKT010000120.1 GCA_903906615.1 uncultured Bacteroidota bacterium
CCTATTGAGTTGATATACTCTGCCATACCCGAGAACAGCAGTTGCGAATACGCGCCGACAACAGGTATGCCAGACGTAAAGCCGCCCGAGGCACCCACCACCTCGCTCACCGCTTTCAGTGTGGCATTCTTATCCTTGGTCTTATCTATATACACCCTGAATTTGTCATAGCCCGCCCTGAAACCTTCGTAGTTAATGGGGTTCCCGGTTTCGGTAAGCGCTTCAAAAAAGTCTTTGGTACAGCGAAACAGCACCAGCGGCTTTATCTCCCGGTCCATAGAAACGAGGTTGATGAGCGCCGACTGGTAGTTGGCCTCATATACATTCAGCTCGTTTTGCTCTATGGCCTTTTGCTTTTCCTCCAGCACCTGCACGCGCTCCACCAGTTTGTCTATACGCTCCTTGGGGTTGCCTGTAATTTTCAGCACACTATCCAGCTTACCCACCCTATTATCAAGCATGGTGATAGTGGAGTCTATTGTTTTGTTCTTATGGTTCAGGTTTTCCTGTATATCATTCAGTATCTTCTCCCGCACTCCTTTTTCTGAGAGCGTGGTATCATTAACAGACGCATATGCCTGCACAAAGAGGAACAATGAAAAACAAACGGTCCATACCTTTTTCATAAACAGAAGTTGTGTGTGTGCCGGGCAGATATACCACAGCAGGTGAACAATAATATCCCAAAAATAACGAAGGGTCACAGAAAAAACACCTTTGACTAAGAACAACTTAGCCAAGTTACTAACCGAAGGCAATAAGGGCAGGAGGCCCCCTTAGCTTAAATGAAACAGGACAGGTGTCTGCTATAAACGATGGTGAAAAGAGTTGCTCCCTTTGCACGGAGTGAACTACAGCCTTCGGCGCAAATATAATGCACGGGACAATACAGGCGTTCTCGCCGCCCATATACCTCACCCGCTGATGATCTTTCTTTATTGTGCGCTTGCTAAAGGATAGTGCATGAACGTGGCTGTTGCCGGTACTGTGTGATGCCCTAACAGCGGTGCCGCCGGAAGAATATATCTCGTAAGAGAAGTTATTGCTGCTGAATACCAGCAACAATAAAATCAACACGCTCGCTATGATCTTCTTTATATACATCAGTAGATAAGTAGTAAAATTATACAGTTTTGATTTCCCGGAATACTTCCCGGTCAATAAAAAATGTTAATGTTCTATGCCTTCTTTGCGGCAAGTATTATGCCAGATGAAAACTTCATTTGTTAAAATATTCCTTATTATTCAACCTACCTGCGCCAACAAAACATAATTTATTTGACTGTTTAGTGCAAAATATTTACTTTTGCCGCTGATTATCTTTCCATTAAATATTTAAAAGCACACCACATGAAATGTAAATTTTTACTTACCATTGCGATGGTACTGTTATTTGTATCAGGGGCTACATCTTCTTACAGCCAAACGACCGCTACCATAACAGCCCGCCCCGGCGACACTGTATGCGCCAATACCCCTGTGCGCTTCAGGGCTACAACGACAGATACTGCTGCACATCGTTTTAGCTGGCGCGTGAATGGCCTTATTGTTGGCACGCCCGCCCCTACATTTACTACAACAACTCTTGCCAACGGCGATACCGTATGGTGCTATGTTACTGATACTACGGGCACGACTATAATAGATACCTCTAATTATATTGTAATGACCGTAAACCCGAATGTTGCACCGAGCATCATCGCGGGAGGCGACAGCGTATGCCTTGGCCATTCTTTGACACTTATGGATAGCGTGAGCGGCGGTGTATGGTCTTCGTCCAATCCTGCCAGCCTTACTATCAGTTCCACCGGTGTTGTCACCGCAGTTGCGCCCGGCATGTACAGGGTTACATACAAAATAACCACCGGCTCCTGCGCCGACAGCGTAAGGCTCCGTATCCGTGTCGATGCACCTGCATCTGCCCTGGTAAGCCCCGGCATCGTATGTATGGACTCTGTATTCTTCCTCACCGACTCTGCAAGGGGCGGTGTATGGAACTCATCAGATACCACAATAGCGGCCATAGTAGTTCCGTTTGGTGTATTCCAGGGCGTTGCCCCTGGTACAGCTACCATCTCTTACAACCTCGCTAATTCTTGTGGCACTTATGCAGAAACAGCTACTGTAACTGTGGTTAATTGCGATACACCGATCGGTGTTAGTGTTCCTAATGTTGCAGCGCACCTGTCTGACCTCAGCATCTACCCTAATCCATCTACAGGCGCATTCGCAGTCACTTACAACACCAACGACCAGCAGGCTGCTGATGTTACCATCAGCAATTTACTTGGCCAGCAGGTAGCTGCCATCACCCTCACTCCCAACAAAGAATACGTTTGGCAATCGGGCCTGGCATCAGGTGTCTACTTCATGACCCTGCATACTGCGAGCAAAACGACGACCGAAAAGATCATCATCAATAGATAGTTGATCACAACATTATTTTAGGAGAGCGGCTATCCGGTGGGTAGCCTCTTTTTATTTGTGTAAACCGATAATTGCAGATTATAACTTTTTAAAAGTTCTAATCTGGTGTTGTAGCAATATTGATCGCTGGATATTATGAGTGATCTAAACTTTGTGTCCTTTGCGAAACCTTTGCGACTTTGCGTTAAAAATTAGTACTTTATATCATAGTACATAACAAATACACATTCAGCACCAGAATGATCCCGGCTACCGTCCACACCACCACCTTCATAGGGCGCTTATTGGCAAATATGCCCATCTTGGTTTTGTCGTTGGTAAACAAGATCAGCGGAATCACAGCAAAGCTCAGTTGCATGGACAGGATCACCTGGCTCAGTATCAGCAGGCTGGCAATACCCTTCTCGCCATAGATCACCGTAACAATGAATGCCGGTATAATGGCTATGAGCCGGGTGATGAGCCTGCGCAGCCAGGGCTTTAGCTTTATTTTCAGAAAACCCTCCATTACTATCTGCCCGGCCAGTGTGCCGGTAAGTGTGGAGTTTTGCCCGGAGGCCAGCAGCGCCACCGCAAATACAGTACTGGCTATGGTGGCCCCTAGCACAGGGTCCAGTAGTTTGTAGGCTACCGATATATCTGCCACTTCTTTATGCCCGGTATGAAATGCCGCACCAGCCAATACGAGTATAGCCGCATTGATAAAAAACGCAAAGAGCAATGATACCGTACTATCGATGGTCGCAAACTTTATGGCCATCTTCTTACCGGTTTCATTGCGCTCATAATCCCGTGTTTGCACTATACTGGAGTGCAGATATAGATTGTGCGGCATTACCGTAGCGCCCAGTATGCCTATGGCTATATACAGCATGGATGGGTTCACCACTATCTGCCTGGTGGGCATCAGCCCCTGCAGTACGGGCAGCCACGCAGGGTGAGATGCTATAAGCTCATATCCAAAGCAGGCCAGTATCAAAAATATCAGGGAGGCGACTATTATTTCTATGAACCGGAACCCTTTGTGCTGGAACACCAGTATAAGCAACACATCAAAAGCAGTGATCACCACACCCCAGGTGAGCGGGATATGAAAGAGCAGGTTTAATGCCAGTGCTGCCCCTATCACCTCGGCCAGGTCGCAGGCAGCGATGGCTATCTCGCACAGCAGCCACAGCATGAAGTTAGTGACACGCCCGTAGTGGTCGCGGCAGGCCTGCGCCAGGTCGCGCTCGGTGGCAATGCCCAACTTCAGCGCCAGGTATTGCAGGAGCATCGCAAACAGGTTGGAAATGAAAATGACTGAGAGCAAGGTGTAGCCAAACTGCGCACCGCCCGCTATATCAGTAGCCCAGTTGCCGGGGTCCATATAGCCCACAGCCACCATCAGCCCCGGCCCCGAGAATGCCAGCAGCTTCTTCATAAAACTGCCATTCATGGGTACTTTCACAGAAGAGAACACCTCTGATAAACTATGATCGTTACCCTTTTTATGCCAGTTCACTCCATTTATTTTAAAGCAAACTTAACCATAAAACACCATCAACCAAAGTATATTTATTAGGCAAGACTAATTTTTCACATTTTACTGACAATTTTATATCTTTATGCCTGCTATATTATTATGCAAACACTTTCGGAGGAGAATTATTTAAAGGCCATCTACAACCTCGATAAGCAGGGGCTGAAAAAGATCACGCCCACAGCCATATCGGAGGCGCTGAATAATAACCCCGCATCGGTAGTGGATATGCTGCGCAAGCTGGTAGAGAAAAAGCTGCTGCAATACGAAAAAAGCAAGGGGGTAAAGCTCACGGAGAAAGGCCGCAACATAGCCATACTCATAGTACGCAAGCACAGGCTGTGGGAAGTCTTCCTGCTGGAGAAACTGGGCTATGGCTGGGAAGAGGTGCATGAAATGGCCGAACAACTGGAGCATGTGCAACATGCCGAACTCGCCGACCGCCTTGATAAATTCCTGGGCTTCCCTGAATATGACCCACATGGCGACCCCATACCCAAGGCCAATGGCGAAACCGCCGTCACCTACAAAACCGTATTGGCGGAGATACCCGAAGGAGGCAGTTGCCGCGTGGTAGCCGTAAAAGACACCAGCCCGGCCTTTCTGCAATACCTGAAGAAATTAGACATCGGCATCGGCACCAAGATCACCATGATCGAAAAAATACCATTCGATAGCTCGGTGATCATTAAGCTGGGCAAGAGCAACACAACTACCGTATCGCGAGTATTTGCAGAGAACCTCGTTGTTCACGAATAGTTAAGATAACATGCGCAATACTATGTATATAGTATTGATGGTATGGTTTTACTGCATTTTATCGGCAAATACATACACATGCGCATCTTCCTCAACTCATTACTCGTTATCGTCTTGATCGGGCTTACTTCCTTCTCTTACAAGAAGAGCCTTATCGTTACCAGCTACGCCATCAAGGCCAATGGCTACATACCTGTAAAATATACCTGCCTGGGCCAGGGGGCCAGCCCGCCGCTCAATATAGCCAACCTGCCAGCAGGAACCCGCTCACTGGCCGTGATCGTAGAAGATGTAGACTACACCCACTTCCTTGATAAGAAATATGTAGCCCCGCCCAAGACGGCAAAGAAAGGTAGCCAGGTAAAAAAAGTAAAGGCCGCACCTGTAGCACAGGCCGACACCTGCTACACCAACTGGCTCACGTGGAACATAGATACCGGTAGCTTTATACCTGAAAATTATAAAAATGATTTTGAGGGACTTAATACAGCCAACGCCCGTGGCTACATAGGCATGTGCGCATCAAAAGGGGCGCACCACATACACTTTAAAGTATATGCGCTCGATACAAAACTCAACCTTACCCGCAATGCCAGCAAAGCCGACCTGCTGAAAATAATGGAAGGCCATATATTGGGTTGGGGAGAGTTGGTGGCTTTGTATGATAAGGATTACAGGTAGTGATCTAAACCAAAATGGTTTACTTTTGGTTTACCCTTCACTAAGAAGTATTTTTGCACAAATACTATATAGATGACCCTTGCCAGCCGGATAAAA
>CAIVKT010000121.1 GCA_903906615.1 uncultured Bacteroidota bacterium
TTAGTTGTAGCTATTTCCAAAGGGATCGAATTCGATCCCTTTGGAAATAGCTACAACTAAATAGGCATATGGCGAAGAACAAAACCATAACCGTAAAGGGTACTGAAATTACTATAATAAATCATCAAAATGATGATTATATATCATTAACCGATATGGTTAGAGCGTTTGGTGATGATACCATGATTTACAGTTGGATGCGAAATCGCAACACTCTTGAATTTATTGGAATATGGGAAGAGCTTAACAACCCCGATTTTAAAGGTAACGAATTCGTTACCTTTAAAATCAAGAACAAGCAGAAATACATTAACGCATAAAGCATGACACAACAAGGTAGACCATACGCACTATCCATAGCCGGGTTCGATCCATCGGCGGGGGCTGGTATTTTGGCAGACATCAAGACGTTTGAAAACAACGGTGTTTATGGTATGGGGGTGATCTCTGCGCTAACTTATCAGAACGAATCCCACTTTGAACATGTGGAGTGGATAGAGATACACAAGATCATCAGGCAGATAGATATACTACTGAACAGGTACGAAATACGCCACATCAAGATAGGGCTGATAGAGAACGCCCATGTGCTGCAACAATTAGTGCTGTACCTGAAAACCCGCATAGAAAACCCGGTGATCGTTTTCGACCCGATACTGAAGGCCAGCGCCGGATTTGTGTTCCATAACGATGAAGCCAAAGAGCAACTGTTCGACCTGATGAGCCAGATGTACTGCATCACACCAAATATGCCGGAGGCACACCACCTGTTTGGCGAAGAAGACCTGCACAACAAACTATTGTCACACAGTAATAAGGTGAGTATATACCTGAAGGGTGGTCACAGCAACAAAAGCATAGCCACCGATATGCTGTACACACAAAACCTGGCGCTACCCTTCAGTAACGAGCGGCTGGCCAAGGGCGAGAAGCATGGTAGTGGCTGCGTGCTGTCGTCTAACCTTACTGCACAACTGGCGTTGGGCTACCACATCAGCGTGGCGGCTGAGAAAGCCAATTTATACACTTACCATTTCCTGGCCAGCAACGAAACATTATTAGGCTACCACCAACTGATACAATAATGAGACCAATAAGCAAGCTACACTTCATTACCACCAATGCGGCAACTGCCGAGCAGGCCTGCATGGGCGGTGTGGACTGGATACAACTGCGCTTAAAGGATATTACTTACGAAGACTACAAAAAAGCAGCACTTGAGGTGCAGGCTGTGTGTAAAAAATACGATGCCACTTTCATTATCAATGACAATATAAAACTGGCACTCGATATAAATGCAGATGGTGTGCATTTGGGGCAGGAAGACCCTATGCCCCAAGCCGACCTGGATGCCATGCTTGGACGTGGTGGGATCATTGGCATTACCACAAATAGCATAGACGACTTCTTGCATCTACAGGGCAAACCGGTGAGTTACGTGGGCTTAGGACCATATCGGTATACCGAGACAAAGAAGAAGCTGAGCCCTATATTGGGTATAGGTGGCTACATGAAATTATTTGCTGAAATAGAAGAGAAAGGGCTTACCCCTCCGCCAATAGTAGGTATAGGCGGTATAACGGAGCATGATGTGCAGGAACTATTAAGCACAGGACTGCATGGCATAGCGGTATCGGGCGCTATTGCAAATGCGACAGATGTTACCGAAGCGTCAAAGAGATTAACACAGGCAGTACAAAACAACTAAAAGAGATGAATGATACACTGAGGATAGCAGATAAGGTATTCACCTCCCGCCTGTTTACAGGCACAGGGAAGTTTGGTGACCACCACGTGATGGAACAGGCATTGCTGGCTTCGGGATCAGAGTTGGTGACGGTGGCACTGAAGCGCGTGAGTGCTGATGGCGAAGAGGATGATATATTGCAGCATCTGAATCATAACCACATCAGCCTGCTGCCCAATACATCGGGCGTGCGGAATGCTAAGGAGGCCATATTTGCAGCACAGATGGCACGTGAAGCATTAGAAACCAACTGGCTGAAACTGGAGATACATCCCGACCCAAAATACCTGATGCCAGACCCTATAGAAACCCTGCTGGCAGCAGAGGCTTTGGTAAAGCAAGGCTTTATAGTGCTACCCTACGTACATGCAGACCCGGTGCTGTGCAAGCGATTGGAAGATGTGGGAGTGGCTGCGGTAATGCCCCTGGGCGCACCCATAGGCAGCAATATGGGGTTGAAGACACTGGAATTTTTACAGATCATCATAGAGCAGAGCAAGGTACCGGTGATCGTAGATGCAGGTATAGGCGCACCAAGCCATGCAGCCGCAGCTATGGAAATAGGCGCCTCCGCCGTATTGGTAAATACCGCGATAGCGGTAGCAGGTAATTCGGTGCAGATAGCAATGGCCTTTAAAATGGCTGTGGAGGCAGGTCGCATCGCCCACCTCGCAAGATTGGGCACAGTAAAGGCTTATGCCGAAAGCAGCAGCCCGCTCACTGATTTTTTAAATTAACGCAAGATGTTCAAACAAGAGCTGGATAGACATAACTGGGAGGAGGTAATAGCGGGCATCAGCAAAAAGACAGCGCATGATGTGGAGCGGGCTTTGAACAAACCTAAGCGTGACCTTGAAGATTTCAAGGCCATGATATCACCTGCCGCTGCACCCTACCTGGAGCGCATGGCACAAATGAGCCACAGGGCTACGCAGAAACGCTTTGGCAAAACCATACAGCTTTATGCCCCACTATACCTGAGCAACGAATGCCAAAACATATGCACCTATTGCGGCTTTAGCCTCGACAATAAGATCAAGCGCAAGACGCTATCAGGTGCAGAGATATTGCAGGAGGCTGAATATTTGAAGAAAGAAGGGTTTGACCATATACTATTGGTAACAGGTGAGGCAAGCAAAACTGTAGGCGTTGATTATTTAAAGAACGCCATAAAAATATTGCGGCCGCACTTTGCTAATATATCTATAGAGGTGCAGCCGCTGGAGGAGCATGAATACAAAGAGCTAGCGGACGAAGGGTTGTACGCAGTGCTGGTATATCAGGAAA
>CAIVKT010000122.1 GCA_903906615.1 uncultured Bacteroidota bacterium
CATTATTGTTTTATAAATTTAGATGTTGCGGTTTTGTTGTTGCCGGTCATTTGCAGCAGGTAGGTGCCTGTAGGCAGGGATGAGGTGTTGATCTGGATATGGCTTGCAGGGGTGTAGTTGCCTATCACCTGGCCCGCCATGTTGAGTACGGTTACTGTTTGTACTGAGTTGTCGGTAATGTCTACATATAGTATGTCTTTTGCAGGGTTAGGGTATACCTTGGCTATTGGAGCCTGTGTGTTGCTTACTGCGAGTGAAGACTCATGCGTAGTGAAGTTATCTATACAGAAATAAGCAGGGGTGTTCATGCCGTAAGAGCCGTTATCTGTAGAAGAGAGTGAAAAGTCGAGGCTATCTACATCGCCCAGCGGCAGCAGGTTTACCCACTGCCAGGTGTTGGATATGTAGTTCATTGTAGTGTCGGGGAAGAGGAAGTCGGCGAGGTAAACGCTGGCACTGTCTGTTTTTGGAGTACCGTGCAGGTAGCCATGTACCGTAAGCTTGAACCAATCGCCATTATGGAATTTGCGGGCAAACATATCGCCATCCCTCATGCTATTGGCAGCATAGGTACTGTTGGTGACATAAAAGCCGCTTACGGGCTGGCCATTGGCTGCGCCTATCAGCTTTACGTAATTGTCAACGCCATACGCTACAGCATAATTGGCAGAAGGGCCATAGCCGGTATCGGTTTTGGCTGCATATTGGTTGGTGAAGCCGCTGGTAACGCTGTCGCGCATATTGGAGTAAGCAAAGCCGCTGCTCCAGAAACCTCCGTAAGAAGTATCATAAACGCAGGGGAAGTGGGCGAGGCCGTCATTGAAACCTACATCGGTGCCTGAGGCAGCGTAGTTGACATAGAATGTGTCGGCGTGTGGCAGAACGAGGTCATCGAACGTGGCGACGGTTTGTGCCCTGAGGGCTGTTGTGCCCAGCAGGAGGGCAGAGCAAACGAGTGTAAATGTGCGCATGTGTATGAATTGGTTTTTAAAAACAATTTATAAAATGCAGCAAAGGGGAATGACCAGATACAGAGAAACGCAGGGATGGCCCCGCTTTTATCCCACCTGTGCTTTTTTTCCCGAAAGCAGCGATAAGTTACTCCCGGGTTATATACCGGGGCAAAGGCAGGTCTTCTGACTTACTCCACTTTTTCGCGGCCTTCCCATCCGCCGGGTGGCGAACAGTGGCTTGAGTAGCAAAAAAGCTCAATTGGAGCTCACAGCATCGGGTAATGTCCGGGATTTACACCCGGTTCCCTTTTCATCCTCACGCAAGCGTGAGGACACCATTGCGGGACAAAAGTAGGAAATTTATCGGAAAAAGAAATTTTATAGTGAATTGTGTTGTTTTTAGCTGCTATGTTCCCTAGCAGGAATGCTGTCCGGTGCGAGGTGGGCAGGGGCAAGCCCGGCCCCTACCGCGGATTGGTATGTGGACAGCAACAAGGGGCGAGAAATCGTCGTTTGGTTGAGTAGATTGTCCTGCGCGAGCTTGTTGGTGGGACAGCAACAAGGGCGGGAGCTGCTATTGCCAGGTATTAAGTTTACATTCTCATCTTTTCCAGCAGTTCATTCAGTTGGGATGATTCAGTGTTTGTGATGGCGGTGATGCTGTCGTTTACTTGCTCAATGAGTATGTTGGCGCTTTCTAATACAGTGATGCCTTTCTCGGTGAGGGATATGTGTGTTTCGCGTTTGTCGGCCTTGGAGGGTGCGCGCTTTACCAGTTTTTTGAGCACCAGGCGATCAACTATGCGGGGTACGTTGGAGCTTTTTTCTATGATGCGGGCTGCTATGTCTTTTACGCAAAGCGGTTCGGGGTGCTGGCCTTTCAGTATGCGCAGCACATTGTATTGCTCCATGGTGAGGTCCTCTTTCTTCAGCAGGGTGCTGATACGGTCCTTCAGCCAGTAGGCGGTGTACAAAATATTTATTGTTGCTTTGTGCTTTTCATCCGCAAACTTGCCCGATAGTATGGCCTCCTCTAACTTCATGCAGCAAAGGTAAGTATATATGGCCTTTTGCGTGAAAACTTAATGAAAATACGCAGATAGATGTTCGATATTCAATATATGGTTGTGCCTGATTCCGATTCTGCGAATTTTACCAAAAAAATAATCCAATTCCTTGTTGTAAATAATTATTTTTGTTTTCCATAAAGTCTAAAAGTTCACAACAACTTTTTATCAGTAGATGAATAACACATATTCTGACCTCGTACAGCAAACCTTCCATTTTCCGCAAGAAGGATTTGATGTGAATGACAATAATACATTAGAATTTAACGGTGTAGATATCTCCGCTCTTATAGATAAGTACGGAACGCCATTTAAACTGACCTTCCTGCCAAAGATAGGTATGCAGATCAATAAGGCGAAAAAGATGTTTGCAGATGCCATCCGAAAGAACAAGTATGATGGTAAGTATGTGTATTGCTATTGCACCAA
>CAIVKT010000123.1 GCA_903906615.1 uncultured Bacteroidota bacterium
AGCCCTATAGATGTTTCCACTACATAGGGTACATAATGCTGGTTAATGTCCGTATCAAAGTAGGTGAGCTTCTTGCCGCTGAATTGCTGATGTTGTTTCAGATCATAGTCCGTTCGGCTGTGTATGCCCTCCACTTCCTTAAAGCCCATCCCTGCAAAATCATATTCTATATCGCAGGCAGCATCGGCATAGTGCGCCAGCTTCACATGGTCATGAAAGCGATAGCTATCCTTTGCTATGCCCAGGCTCAGGTGCCATTGCATACGTGTTTCTTTCCAGTGCTCATACCATTCCTTCTGCGTGCCGGGCTTCACGAAGAACTGCATCTCCATCTGCTCAAACTCGCGCATACGGAAGATGAACCCACGCGCCACTATCTCGTTACGGAATGCCTTGCCCGTTTGCGCTATACCAAAAGGTATTTTCATACGGCCGCTCTTCTGCACATTCAGGAAGTTCACAAATATACCCTGTGCTGTTTCAGGCCGCAGGTAGATAACATTGGCTTCATCGGCGACAGATCCTATCTCGGTAGAGAACATCAGGTTGAACTGGCGTACATCCGTCCAGTTGCAGGTACCGCTTACGCCGCAGTTTATCTTGTTGTCTTCTATCAGCTTTTTCAGTCCTGCAAAGTCATTGGCAGCAAGGAGCTGCTCCATCTGCGCCAGTATTGCATCGCCTTTTTCTTTGTCTTGTGTTTCGGCATAGCCTTCTATCAAATGATCTACACGGTAGCGTTTCTGGCTGTCCTTGTTATCTATCATCGGGTCGCTGAAGTTATCTACGTGTCCGCTGGCCTTCCATACTGTCGGGTGCATAAATATTGCCGCGTCCAGGCCCACTATATTGTCCTGCATCTGCGTCATGCTCTTCCACCAGTATTCGCGTATATTACGCTTCAGCTCTACGCCCAGCTGGCCATAGTCATATACAGCGCTCAGGCCGTCATATATCTCGCTCGATTGGAATACAAATCCATATTCCTTACAATGTCCTATTATGTTTTGCAGCTTACTTTCATTTGCCATAGTGCGGCAAAAATAGATAAAAGCTATCTAAAATGCTTTATCGCTTTTGTGTAGGGTAAATACTATCAGAAACGCTCCTCAGCGCCCAACCCAAAGAGCGCATAATCATATACAGCAGGATCCGCAGAATTCAGCTCTTTAAGTCTCGCCGTAAGCGTTACCGCGTTGGCCCAGTTCGATTTGATGTTATCTATCAGTTCCAGCCGCTCTGCCACTCGTGCCACATGCACATCCAGCGGGCATATGAGTTGCGCGGGCTTTATCTTCTTCCATATCCCGAAGTCCACTCCGTTCTTATCCTTGCGTACCATCCACCGCAGGTACATATTGATTCGCTTACACGCCGAGTTGCGCACAGGCGTGGCAATGTGCTTCTTCGTTCTTTCGGGATGTTCTATAGAAAAAAAGTAGCCGTGAAAATGTATGATGGCCTGCTCCACGTTTTCTTCTTTGTATTGCTTACCCGGCACAAAGGCATCTTCCAGAGAGTCGTACTGCCGGTAATGGTATTGCAGGAACTCTATGAAGTACAGCAGGTCGGTGGCATTGAAGGTACGGTGCGCAAAATTCACAAATGGTTTCAGTTCGGCATCCTTATGATTCAGTATAAAGTCGTGTGGTTCGCCACCCATCAGTTCCATCAGCTTGCGGCAGTTATTGATGATGGTAGTACGGTTGCCCCACGCCAGCACTGCGGCAAACAGGCCGGCTATTTCTATATCCTGCGTCTTTGTAAAGGAATGTGGTATCACCACCGGGTCTTTATCTATAAAGACCGGCTTGTTGTACAGCAATACTTTTGCGTCCAGAAATTTTTTCAGGTCATCCATTGCGCGTATTTAGAACACCTCGCCCAGGTTCACAAACAGGCCGCTGGAGCCATTAATGCCAAACGCGTAATCGAGCGCCACATTGCACCGGGAGAATTTATTGAGCCGCAGCCTGACCCCTGCACCCCAGCCCGGCGCTATGGTCTCAAATTGATTAGACGTTACTTCTGTAAATGACTGCGCATTAGCAAATACTACGCCACCGAGCAGCCCGTTATGGGTAATGCCAAAGCGGTACTCGCCTTCCACATAGGCCATATTGTTGCCCCTGAAACGGCCTTGTATATAGCCCCTGCCGGTATTGCTGTAAGGGTCTCCACCGGTGTTGGGCAGCATCAGGTAAGGGGGCTTACCCTGTAAGGTCAGCCATTCATAACTCCAGAAGGCCAGCACATTTGTAGAGCTTGCAGGGAAGGGTATATACTTTCTGAGGTCTACCACCAGCGAGCGCCATTCAGCTGTATTGCCAAATATGGTCAGGTTGGGCCGGTAGATCACATTCACAAAATTTCCTTTCAGCGGGTTCAGCGAATTTTTACGGGTGTCGTACAGGAAATTGAACGTAAAGCCGGAGGCAAATTCAGTATTCGAAAAACCGTAGTTTTCAAAGTCGGTTACCTTATTGCCCGGCGGGTTCACTTCTTTTATGTTCCAGTAGTAGTCAAGGTTGTAGCCTATGCCGGCATACATATCTTCGGCAAGCTCCCGAAGCACCGCCTGGTGCAAGTGTATAGTGGAGTAGTCAATAATGTAGCCATCAGCCGCTGTTGTAAACCCACCCAGGCCATAGGTATAGGAAGGAAAGTATAGGTAGCGCCAGTCCGTTACAATATTGTACTTGTTACCCGCCGTCCACAGGCTTGTTTGCAGGGGCAGTATGATCTGGTTGCGTGCCGTATACGTGAAGCTGGTAAGCACTGTCGATTGGTTGGCATCTTTATTGGTATAAAACGCCGCATTAGCGCTCAGTATCACTGCAAAATCTGTTTGTAAAGTATAGCCCGCGGCAGGTACCGCTGATATACGCAGTTTCTTAGATTTTACACTGCCGGTATCTGCCCGTTTTCCTGCGCCCTTGTGTGCTATCTCCCTGAACAGGTCTATCACATCCATCTGGGCATTATAGTTAATGGTATCTACAGGGTTCAGCTTTACTACAGTATCCACATTCGTCGGCACCAGGGGGATAGGGATGCTATCCGACTGGCCATAAACTATAACCGATGAAAATAGCCACGCTGCAATGGTGGCTATGTATATGGCACTTTTCAATTAGCGGACTTTTTATGTTTACTCTTTCATCCTTACCCTATCTGCAAAATTAGACTATCAGCAACTGGCAAAGATTAAATTATTATTCCTAATACAATCCTAATTTACAGAAATCGGGCCAACAAAAATGCCCCCGCATGGTTTGCAGGGGCATATAAATAAAATTATCCTATAAATTACCGTCCACCATTGCTGATGAAGTTATTCAGGTCTGTTTTGCTTGCATCGGA
>CAIVKT010000124.1 GCA_903906615.1 uncultured Bacteroidota bacterium
AGGGCTGATGGTTCCCTGGAGTATATTGCTGCTGCTCCATGTGCCGCCGGTAGTGGTCGTTGATAATGTTGTGGTGTTGCCCACACACACTGACGCAATACCTGTTATCGTTGCCGGTAAAGGATTTACAGTAACCACTGCATTTGCAGTACAACCTGTAGGCAACTGATATGTAATGACTGAAGTACCTGCTGATATGCCTGAAATAATACCCGTAGCAGATCCTATTGTTGCTACTGTAGTTGTTCCGCTTATCCATGAACCACCTGCACTGCCATCAGCTAATGTTACAGCAGAACCTGCACATACATTTAATGTTCCTGTTATTACAGCAGGCAGTGGATTAATTGTAGTGATGGTTGTAGCTGAGCACCCTGTAGGTAATGTATAACTGATCAATGGATTTCCTGTGGCAATACCCGTCACTACTCCTGACGAGCTAACAGTGCCTTGTGACACGTTACTGCTACTCCATGTGCCTCCCGTAGATGTTGTTGATAAAGTTATGGTATTTCCTATGCAAACGGGCGAAATGCCTGTTATTGCTCCGGGCAAGCTATTTACAGTTACTGTTGCCTGCACACTGCATCCGGTTGGTAATACATACGTAATAACAGATGTTCCGGCCAATATACCCGAAACAATTCCTGTTGAGCCGATAGTAGCTACCGCAGTTGTGCCACTTATCCATGTACCGCCTGCGGTGCCATCGGCTAATGTTGAAGAAGAACCCGGGCAGACATTCATTGTGCCTGTTATTGTAGCAGGCAAAGGGTTGACTGTAAGAATTGTCGTTACATAACATCCTGTAGATATTGTATAACTGATCACAGGGTTGCCCGATGAGATACCTGATACTATCCCGGTAGATCCGATAGTAGCGATGAGTGTGCTACTGCTGCTCCATGTGCCGCCGCTTGCGCCATCATTCAGAACTGTTCCCGATCCTGCACAAATGCTTGTTGTTCCTGTAATGAGCGGCACCGCAGTATTTACGGTTACGGTCGTAGTTGCATAACAGCCTGTTGGCAATGTATAAGAAATGGTAGCTGAACCGGTCGAAATGCCTGTCACAATACCTGTGCTTCCTACACCGGCAACGGTACTTGCGTTGCTGGTCCAGTTTCCTCCTGCAACAGAGTCAGATAATGCAATTGTATTACCGATACATACATTGCCGGGGCTGGTAATGGAGGAAGGAAGTGGATTAACAGTGACAGTTGCACTTCCTGTCATGCTATTTGTGCAGCCTGTGGTAGTTGTATTGGTTGCTGTAACGCTATATGTCCCGGCGGCTGTTATTGAACCAAAACTGATAGAACTGCCTGTTCCGGCCACGGGGCTGCCAACAGATGTGGCACCATTGTATAATTGGTAGGTCACCCCTGATTGAGAATTACCCAGGCCAATAGTTACACCGGATCCACCGGCGCAGTAACTGCCACCCCCGGTAACCGAATAAGCGGTGGGAGGGCCATTAATTACAATATTCGATCCGTTGTCTGTGCCGTTAATAGCCGGAGAACTGTTTATCACCCTTACCCTATAGGTGCCTGGCGTGGTGCCTGAAGGAATAGTCGCAGAAAGCGGTGAAACAGTACCTGTAGCAATGGTCGTTGTGCCTGAGCTAAAACTGCCACTTGAGTTGGATAACTGTACAGAATAAGTACCGGAGTATGTCCCTGTGCTCGTATAGGCTACGCTTAATGTTGAGCTGCCGGCATTGCAGTATGGTCCGTAAGAAGCGGCAGTAGTAGTGATGGTATTATTGACAATATATGGGATGCCATCAAGCGATACGTTGTCAAATCTGTTGTTACCACTGGTTCCGGTATTATGACCAATGAAGTGTATCCGGAAAACGAATTTCTTATTATTGTTTACAGAAGAATCAGATGTAAATGTTATAGTTGACCTGTGATATACCAGCCATGCAGAATCAGATAGCTTTGATAACCCCGTTGTAACCCACGTAGCTCCGCTATCTGTGCTATAATCATAGTATTGATAGGTATCGCCGCTGCTTGTGCTTGAAGATTGAGAAGCATAATTCAATATCACATCATGATAGCCGGTAGTAGGCATATAAAATTTGAGGTAAACACTATCCATTGGATTACGAGGGCGGATACCATTGCCCGCAGGCTGCGAAAGTCTTAAATTAACTGTATCATAGTCTGACGTGACTGTTGTAACAGCATCAAAAATAGTAGCTGTACTGTGGTATGTTCCTGATGTTCCAGGGAAGAGTGCATAAACCATTTTGGCTTTAGAAGTATCCAGTACGGAATAGTCAGCATCTATCGGGGCGGGGAATGTAGGGTAAGTATAGGTTGTTGTGAAATTATTGAAATGCCAGTAATCTATAAGCACCGGGCTGATAATAGAATCCCCGTCAACAGACACGTTATCAAATCTGTTGTTTCCACTAGTGCCGGTATTGTGCCCTACAAAATGTATACGAAATACTAATTTAGGGTTGTTATTCACTGCAGAATTTGAAAAGGATATGGAACTTCTGTGATAGACTAACCAGGCAGAATCGTATGTTTTAGATAAACCTGTAGTGATCCATGTAGCACCGCTATCAACACTGTAATCATAATACTGATAAGTGTCTCCACTTGACGTACTCGATGATTGAGAAGCATAGGTCAGTAAAATATTCTGATAATTTGTTGTGGGGATATAAAAAAGCAGGTACACACTATCCAATGGGTTACGGGGCCTAAAGCCGTTGCCGGCAGGCTGCGAAAGCCGTAAGTTTACCGTATCATAATCTGAGGTTACGGTTGTAACGGCATCAAGTATAGTTGCTGTACTGTGATAGGTTGATGAAGTGCCAGGGAATAGTGAAAATACAATTTTCGCCTTCGAGGTATCAATACGGGAATAATCAGCGGCAAGTGGCGTAGGAAAGGTCGGATATGTATATGTTGTGGTAAAATTATTGAAATGCCAGTAGTGGATCAGTGTCCCTTGTGCGTTTGATGCGATATAATTGAAAACACTACTTAGTAAAAGCAAAACCGCAAATATTCCTTTTTTCATAAACAGACATTTAAGTCTGCAAAGGAATAATTCAAGTGTTATCTTAACATTATGATAGTGTTAAATGACTCTGACTACTTTTCTGATTTCCAATAAATTAGTCATTATAAAATGCAATCATTTTATCCTTAATGCCTTAATAGGCACATTGGAACTTCCAGTAAAAAATGAAATATAGGTACAGTAAATACATGCGACAATCGAGCTTTTCTCGACAAGCATCAAAGTATAATATTACAGCCATCTTACTAAAACAAAAGCCACATTTTTTTCTCTTTCCGGATAGCGTTAATTTATAACTGAAAAAAGAATCCCGTACTTAACGCTACGATATAAAACATAAAAAAAGCCAATCAAATGAATGATTGGCTTTTTGCGGAGTAGCGAGGACAGGGATCGAACCTATGACCTTCGGGTTATGAGCCCGACGAGCTA
>CAIVKT010000125.1 GCA_903906615.1 uncultured Bacteroidota bacterium
CCGGCGTTATCTATCATTACTTTGGTTTCTATTGGGTGCGGATGCGTGCCAAAGTGGTCGGAAATATACCCTTTATCTACCGGCCAGTACAACTTTCCCCTATTCCCTTCAAAGCTGCTGGAAAGTGCTACATCTGTGGGTGTAAGCAGTAGCGGTTGCGATTCTGATTTTGCTTTTGAATGTACCAATACTTTTGGTGGATTGTTATCATTGCTGCCGATATTGTTACTTGCCGCAGAAGCAGCCGCTTTCTTTTCAGCGGCCTCATTGCGCCGGTCTTCTTCTTCGGCTGCTTTAGTTGCTTTTGCTATTTCCCTTTCTATGATGTTGTTGATCAGCTTATTTACCTTAGCAGCTGTCTTCCTGTTGGCTTCTATGGTTTTCAGCAGGTCGCTTTCTTTTCCTTTCAGGTCTTGCATTACCTGGTTGGTTTGGTTGGTTTCTGCCAGCAGCACTTGCTTCTGCTGTTGCTGCGAGTTCAGCAGTTCGTCTTTCTGCGCCTTCTCGGCGTTCAGGGTTCCAATTTTGTGTTGCAGCTGATTTTGAGTGGTGCGTATCTGCTCCACCTGCTGCTTGCGGAAGTCCCTGAATTTTTTGAGGTACTTCATCCTGCGCATGGCATCATTAAAATCTGTGGAGGAGAACAGGAACGCCAGCATATCGTAAGAGCTGCGGGTTTCGTAGGCATAGCGTATAGACTGCGCGTAGCGCACCTTCAGTTGTTCCAGAGTTTGCCGCAGGTTCACCACTTCTTTTGATGAGGAACGGATGGTGTTATCAATGTCCTGCATTTCATCATTGATATTAGCGATGAGGCTCTGCCGCTGGGCCAGCTTATTTTGCAGGGCGCGCAACTGACCCATAGTAGCCTTCTTATCATTCTTCAATGCGTCCAGTTGCTGCTGGGTCTCATTGATGTTATCCATGATCTCTTTGCGCCTGGCCTGTAGCTGCTCTTTGGTGTATTGTATCTCTACTACCTTCTGCTGCGCAGCAGCGCTTACAGACATTAAAACGAATAGCAAGAGATAAATAACGCGCATCAGCATACCTTAGTGTGAAACAAAAATAATTAATTATCGCGCCTTATTGCCTTTATCCGGCACTTTTAAGATGATTTTACGATCTTTTTCCATAAAAAGGGTGCTTTAGGTTTTTTTATTGCCCAACCTTGTTTTCTTTTGCTGCAAAGAAATAAGACTATGCTATATTCAATGACCGGGTTTGGGCACGCAGAAGCTGCCGTTAATGGCAGGCAGGTAACTGTAGAGTTAAAGGCGCTCAACGGCAAGCAGTTTGATATGAACACCAAGTTGCCCCCCATCCTGCGCTCTTATGAGCTGGATATACGCAACCTGCTGAACGCTATGCTGCTGCGCGGCACTATAGACCTTTCCATCAATGTGCGGCAGGAAGGCGCGTCGAAACCCATGGTCATTAATACCGATCTTGCCTTGTTTTACTACCAGGGTATGAAGCAGATAGCGGAACGCACCGGCCTGCCCGAGGAGAATGTAATAGCCACCCTGATGCGGATGCCCGAGGTAGTAGGGCCTGACCAGGACGGCATGCCCGAAGAAGACTGGGAGGGCGTAAAGGCAGTGATCATAGCTGCCGCAACAGACCTTACAGAACACCGCAGGCAAGAGGGTGTGGCGCTGCTAAAAGACATCAGCGAGCGCATCAATAACATAGACAAGTTGCACGACCGGATACAGCCCCTGGAGCCTGAAAGGGCCATACGCGTGCGTGCGCGCCTTACGCAATGGCTGGAGGATATGGTGGGCAAAGAGAAGATAGACCCCAACCGCTTTGAGCAGGAGATGATCTACTACCTGGAGCGCATGGACTTCTCGGAAGAAAAAATAAGACTGAAACAGCATTGCGAATATTTTAATGATACCGTAAATGAGAATGACGCAGCCATAGGCCGCAAGCTCAATTTCATTTTGCAGGAAATAGGCCGCGAAATAAATACCCTCGGCTCCAAAGCCAACCATGCCGAGATACAGCAGATCGTCATCAACATGAAAGACGAGCTGGAAAAAGCCAAGGAGCAGATATTGAATATCCTGTAATTTTGTGGCGGTAATATGGATCTTAACAAGCTCATATCGCAGATACAATCTATAGACGGCAGCCTGAAGCAGGAAGCCAGCAAGGCCGTGAACCGCCTGCTCACCATTCGCAACTGGCTGATAGGCTACTATATTGTGGAATATGAGCAGAAGGGCGAGGACAAGGCGAAGTATGGAGATAACGTTCTAAAGATCATATCCAACGCACTTAGCTCAAAAGGCCTTTCTGAAACCAATCTGAAATTAAATAGGCTGTTTTATATTGCTTATCCTACGATCGCTCAAAATGTTCTTGACGAGTTAAAGAATAAAATAATAGGAATTCGTCAGACGTCTGACGAATTGGGGAATAATTTAATGGGAATTGGCCAGACAGTGTCTGGCCAATTCGAAGATGATTTAAATGTAATTCGTCTGACGTCTGACGAATATTCAAATAATTTAATAGGAATTGGGCAGACAGTGTCTGCCCAATCTTATAGCGAGCTGAGTGAGAAAATGATCAATAGCCTTTCCTTCTCGCACATAACCCTTTTACTGCCCTTAGAAAGTCCCTTAAAAAGGGCCTTCTACGCCATAAAGAACAGATAGCCCCAATTCATTAAAAATGAATTGAGGAGTTTATAAAATTGCGACTTACTTTTGAACTGATCATGTACCGCATACTATTCATACTTACATTTTGCTGCCTGCTGGCCGGTTGCTTGCCCGCGCCTTACTTTCAGAAGGAAGAAGGCATACCGCAAAATGCCTGGAACTACAACTTCAGGCCTTCGTTCTCTATTGATATTACCGACACCACGGCGGCCTACAAGCCTTACTTTCTTATACGGCACACACAGGCCTACCCTTATTGCAACATATGGGTATGGCTATACATTACCACCCCGGGCAATAGCGTGGCGAGGAAAGAACGCATCAACATCACTCTTGCCGAGTCATCGGGCAAGTGGCTGGGGCGCGGCATGGGCGAGATCTATGAGCAGCGTATGCAGATGGACCTCGGCGACTCCATAAAATTCAATAAAAAAGGAACCTACAAAATAGCCATGGAGCAAAACATGCGTGTAAACCCGCTGCCCGAAGTGCTCAACGTAGGCCTGCGCCTCGAAAAGACAGGATTTGCGAGGAGCAATTAATTGTTTTCAAATAAGCGCAACTGTTTAAATTAGTTAGATCACCGCCTAAGACACTCGCAACCAACGACTCCCGATAGCTATCGGGACTAACGACTAACGACTAAAAAAAAATGCGCGTTTTCACCTCTGTATATCTTTTGCTCCTTGCTTATACCACAGCTATCATTGTTTTCTGGGGGATGAGCCTCGAGAAACAAAGCGGACA
>CAIVKT010000126.1 GCA_903906615.1 uncultured Bacteroidota bacterium
ATCCCGTTTCTGTAAAATGGCTGGCTGAATTTACCGGCGCTCAACTAATAGGTAATGAAGAACAACTGGCCACAGGCATCAACGAGATACATAAGGTAACTAAGGGCGATATCTCCTTTGTAGACTTTGAGAAGTATTACAATACCTGCCTCAATTCACCGGCTACCATCATCATCATCAATAAAGAAGTAGATTGCCCTCCCGGTAAAACATTACTGGTAACTGCCGATCCCTTCAGCGCGTATGTAAAGATCGTCAAGCATTTCCGCCCCTTCGAGCCAGCCACCAAAATGATCAGCGACTCCGCTATCATAGGCGAGGGTACGCACCTGCAGCCGGGGGTGTTCATTGGCCATCATGTGCGCATCGGCAAAGATTGCCTCATCCATCCTAATGTCACTATATACGATCATACCGTCATCGGCGACAATGTCATCATACAGGCTGGCTGCGTGATAGGCGCGGATGCCTTTTACTTCAAGCGCCGCAAAGACCGTGAGGTGCAATACGACAAGATGGAAAGCTGTGGCCGTGTCATCATAGAGAGCGATGTGGAAGTAGGCGCAGGTACCAGCATAGATAAGGGCGTGAGCGGCGATACCATCATAGGCCGCGGCACAAAGCTCGATAATCATATACACATAGGCCACGGTGCGGTCATTGGCAAGAATTGTCTTTTTGCAGCACAGGTAGGCATTGGCGGCAAAGCCATTATAGAAGACGAAGTGATACTGTGGGGCCAGGTGGGCGTGAGCAAAGACCTCACTATAGGCAAGGGCGCGGTGGTGCTGGCGCAGAGCGGTGTGCCATCGAGCATTGAAGGTGGCAAAGTTTACTTTGGCTCACCTGTAGGCGAGGCAAAACCAAAGATGCGCGAGATGGCCTGGATCAGGCGCATACCCGAGATATGGGACAAAGTGAATAACGATAACAAATAAACCTGCTCCTTTGGCATCCATAACCATTGATGACGACCTGCTGCTGCGCAACTATACCCCGGAGGATGCCCCCGATTTGTTCGCTGCTGTGGATGCCTCGCGGAAACATTTGCATCCCTGGCTCAACTGGGTAGATAAAACGACTAAAGAAGAACACTCACTGCAATACATACAGGATTCCCTTTACGGCCCGTTTACAAAAGAAGCGCTGGTACTGGGTATTTTTTACCGGGACACTATTATAGGCGGCATTGGTATGCACAACTGGGACCATAATACCAAGCGCGCGCAGATAGGCTACTGGATAGGCAAAGGCCATGAAGGCAAGGGTATCATTAATAAGTGCCTCACCGCATTCGTACCCTACCTCTTCGATAAGATAGGCCTCAATAAAATAGAGATACATTTTATGCCGGCCAATAAACGCAGCGCAAAAGTAGCACAGCGCCTCGGCTTCAAAACAGAAGGTATCATCCGCCAAAGCATCATACACAACGGCATGCCACAAGATGTAGTGATCGCCGGCCTGCTGAAGAGTGAATGGCCGGCTTAATCACAATACCTTTTATTGGGAAACAAGACTCACTTTTTGTCATCCTGACGTAGGAAGGATCTATACTCCGGATTGCTATAGTGTGCATTCCGCCGTGCCGGTGTCCTTCACCGGGCGACCTCGCGCCGTATTCTCCCATAGGCTACATATCTATCGGTAGATCTCCCGCCTATGACCAACGTGATGGATATCTACGATACGGATCTCATCATCTATAGCATATAAAATTCTGTATTCTCCGACTTTTACGCGCCAAAGTTCTTCTTTGTTGCTAACCAATTTTTTGCAACCGTCAGGGCGAGGATTCATTGCAAGGCTTTCTATCTTATCGGCGATAAGAGCAAGTATACGGGGGAACTAATTTCTTAAGCTCTCTTTTTGCTGATGGCTTTACGACTATTTGATACATGGAGTTTGCCTTCGTTTATCAGTTCAGCCTTTACATTTTCCCATGGAATGCTTTTCTCCCCCTTTCTTGCCTCCGCTATCAGCAGGTCCATCAGGTCTTCGAGCTTTTCGTCATCGTACTTGGCTATTCCTTTCAGGTCTATCTGTGCATAGCGCCTGTTCTGGGTTTCATCGGTCACAAAACTCACTCCTTTCATAAGCCTGCTTTTTACAAATTTAATTATTCGTATTTACTCCACCCAAAATATCTGATTTCGTTACTATTGGCTTCCGTAATTTCCTGGATTAGGGGGCAATGAACTTGTTGCGGAGGTACTATAACCTCCACTACTTAAACTGCTTCAGATAATACTTTACACCATCCTCCTCCAGTATCATCTCCCCTTTTTGGCATTTCAGCACCTTGAATATACGGGGAGTTTTGCCCTCGCAAGATAGCGCCTGGTCTGTGCCCAGGCTTTTTACGTACCATGATGGGCTGTTGCCAGGGTCGCTGCCACTATA
>CAIVKT010000127.1 GCA_903906615.1 uncultured Bacteroidota bacterium
CCCCAAGGAAATATTGCTCCCACAGCTGGCCTATATCATTGCGCCCTTGCAACGGGCTAAAGTTATTGATGAGCGCATTGCGGATACCATTATCGTAGAAGTACCATTTTTTGCTCTTGGTTACTTCCTTTCTCAGGTTGCTGCTATAGCCCGAAAGCGGATAAATGATAAACACCTTTGTGAGCAGATCGAGGTAGCGCTCTACGGTAAGCTTATTGAGCTGCAGGCTTTTGCCCAGTTCCACGGTACTTACCTGGCTGCCCACCTGCCACGCCAGCATCTGCAATAGCTTGAACATGACATCGGCACCCTTCACGTTTTCGAGCATCAGCAGGTCTTTGAGCAGGTAGCTGCTGACCAATTGTTTCAGATAATTCCTTTGCTCCTGTGTATTTTCGAGCTGCCACAATTCAGGATAGCTGCCGTAGATGAGGCGCTGCTCTAAATTCCTTACAGTAGTTTGGTAGTCTTCGGTCTGGGATAATTCAGACTGAGCAATAGGATATAGGTAATGCACAATGTTACGCCCTACCAATGGCTCACCGGTTTTATGGACCAAATCGAAGCTACTGCTGCCAGATGCCAACACGGTGATGCCCTTTATATTATCTATCATCAGTTTTAGTACCAAGCCTATATCCGGTACAGCCTGCGCTTCGTCTATAATGATGATCTTCTTGCCACGGGTAAGCTGTTTGTAGTTGGCAATAGTTCTCTGGGCAAGCATGCCTGCTACCTGCATATCCTCACCTTGCAGCAATAACATATCAGCGCCATGTTTTGCGGCGATGTGATCTATGATAGTGGTTTTGCCCACACGGCGGGTGCCGTAGAGCATGATCACTTTTTGCTTACCGATCTGTTTTTCGATCTTCTGTTGTAACAGGCGAGGAATGTCCATAAAATGATAATTAGGTCAGTCGACTGACGCAATTTACATTAATTAGGTCAATCGACTGACGCAATTTACATTAATTAGGCCAATTGTATAACTTTTTAGATGAGATTTAATTTTTCGGTCGGAAATGACATTAAACATGAATGCAATACCAGGCCCTATTCATGCAATAAAATCAGCGTTAATATGTCTTTTAAAAACAAGAAAAATGACCGGCTGAGCCACTTTAGAAAAAGCGGAGCAAGCCATAACATATACAATGCAGTTTATCAGGTAGTTACCTTCAAAAAAAAATCTATGACAGCACAGCCGGTGACTATGGTGGCGCGGAAAGCGCGCTGTCATAGAAACATGATTTGACAGGCTCCAAAATCCGTTTCATCTTTGTGCCATCAAACAACGATAATCCCTATCATGACAGACAAATTTAAGAAAATTGACAGGCAATATGTGCTATCAGATAGTACAGTAAATGAGTACGGATTCAGATTGCTCACATCAGGCTACCAACTGCCGGCCTTTAAGAAAAACCCAATAGGCTATTATATGCACCGCAGAGAAGACGGTATAGCGCTGAAGTGGGAAGACCTGCAAATACAAGACGACCAGGTGGTTGGTGTGCCGGTGATCAACCTATCTAACGTAAGAGGCCTGCAGCTGTGCGATGAAGCCGAGAATGGCTTTTTGAATGCGGCATCGGTAGGGCATATAGTAGTGCTGGAATATAGCACAGACCCGGAGCTGATGCTGCCCGGCCAAACCGGCCCCACCATTACGAAATGGTATAACAAAGAATGTAGCCTGGTGGATATACCCGGCAACTGTAATGCACTAACAAGGCTCTATGACGCGCAAGAAAATGAGCTGAACCTTGTAGACCTGGGCATAACGCCACCTGTGATAAAGGCACTGCAACAAAATATAGCCCATGAGCTGCGCCATGTATTGCAACTGGCAGATGAAACAGATAATAAAGTAATATTGGCTACCGTACAAAGCCTGGCAGCAAAGACAAATGGCCTGGAGCTGGAGAACGCCACACTACGTAATGACCGGCAAACACTGGAACAACAGCTAACAGACCTAAAAGCGGCACATAACCAATACGAGATCGCAGCGATACTGGAGCGTGCACTGGAAGATAAAAAGATAACTGTGGTGCTGAAAGAAAAACTGGCCCACGACTATGCCCTGAACCCCGATGGCTTAAAAGAGCTGCTGGTAGTGATGCCTGCATACCGGTCTATAACCGAACAACTAAAAAGCAGGCAGCAGGATAAGACCGAAGCACAATGGCAATGGGACGACTATGAAACAAACGACCCTACCGGCAAAAAGCTGAAAGACCTGAGAGCCAATGATGCCGTGAGATATAAAGAGTTGTTCGACAAAAAATTTGCAGCATAACTTTCATTTCTTCTAACCAGGGCGGTGCGCATTCTTCAGCACCGATATGGCCTTGTAATTTTCCATTCTGTACTTCAGTAAGTATACCGCTCCGCAGAGTATTAAATGGCTATGTCTTCTATAGCCGTATCCCACCAACTATTTAATTCCATCAATCAATTTTTTTAACCAAAAACAAGTAACCAATGGCAATCCAAAAAGAGATCTGGCAAGACCACATCGAAGGAAACCTATTTAAGAACAATGAGTTCTTACTCGCATCAACAGACGTTGGGCAGTATGTATTGCAGGGGCATGTAGTGCATATACCACAGGCAGGCGCAGTGGCCAATGTAGTAAAAAACAGGACCAGCCTGCCGGCAACTGTAGTGCAGCGCACGGACTCAGACATCACGTATGCGCTGGATGAGTTTACCACAGACCCGATACTGATCCCTAATGCTGAAACGTATGAACTGAGCTACAACAAGCGTGAAAGTGTATTGGGCGAGTATGAGTCTTCGCTGAGGCAAACGGTGGCTGATAACCTGCTCATAGACTGGGCACCCACAGGTGGTGTAGGTACAATATTGCGCACAACCGGATCTTCGACCGCTACTACACTTACCGGCACCACAGGCAACCGCTGCCGTTTTACAGTGGTTGACCTGAAGAACGCACAACTGCAACTGAACAAACAGAACGTGCCAATGGAAGGCAGGTACGCACTGATCAGTGCAGATATGTTTCAGCAACTGACAGATGACATGAGCGTAACGCAGTACCGTGATTTCAGTGCGGCATACAATGTGAAAGACGGCGTACTGGGCAGGCTTTTCGGGTTCAATATCATGATGCGCGGCGGCGTAGTAACCTACACGAATGACGGCACACCCGTAGTGAACCCTTATGGCAGCGCACCAAATGCAACGGACAATGACGGCGTACTATGCTGGCAGATAGGCGCGGTAGAAAGAGCGCTCGGCCAGATCACCTTCTTCGAGCGTATAGGCGACCCTACATTGTACGGTGATGTATACAGCGTGAGCGTGCGTATGGGCGCAAGGATACGCAGGGCAGATGGCAAAGGCATCATATCAATAGTGCAGGCCGCAGCATAATCAGCGTATAATGGATCATCAGTTCATTTAACAAATAAGAAGGAGATATATGGTCTCTGAAATTAAAATATGGATACTTATTGCGGTGGCGGGTATCATGGCTACTATACTGGGCTTTGTAATGAAGATGATAACAGGCCAGGTCATTAAGCGGCTGGATGATATAGTGCTGGAACTGAAACAGCTGACCCGCGCTACAACTATACAAGGCCAGCAGATAAAAGGATTACAGGAGCAGGATGCCCTGATACACCGCCGCCTCAATGAGCATTCTACGCGTATACACACACTGGAAAACAGTGTGATACAAAACAATCATCAACCATAAAACCAAAACAACTATGTTCTGTTCAAAACTAAAGACACAGATAAAAGCATTGCTGAAAGAGTTTGATAACTATATAGACGCGCATATAGATACTGCCCTTCAAATAACATCGGCGCTTAAATCAATGCTTTCCTCACCAGCGGCAAATATCATTACGGCCATCATACCCGGCGAGCTGGACGATGAGATACGCCAGGAACTCGTAGCAGCGCTGACCAAAGTAATAGACGCGCTGACCATAGCAGACACCTGCAAACAATATACCGATGCCAACGACAAGCTATCCTGCTTTGTAAAACAGCTACAACTGCGCGACCCCCAATTGCAGGATGCGGTATTACAAAAACTGGCCAGACTGCTGGCAGGTACACTGGATGGCCAGCGCCTGAAGCAAAGCCTGTATGACCTATACACGCAAGCTAAATATTCGGCCTCAAAAACAGCCGCATAAATACCAATAGTGCAAAAACTATCCTTACCAGCCTCTTTAAACCCTCATC
>CAIVKT010000128.1 GCA_903906615.1 uncultured Bacteroidota bacterium
AGCCCTACCATGCGCGCAGCATATCAGAGTTCTGGAAGCGGTGGCATATCTCGCTGTCTACGTGGTTCAAAGACTACTTATACATATCACTCGGTGGCAATAGGGTGACTATACCACGTATGTACTTCAACCTGTTCTTTGTATTTCTCGTGAGCGGTTTCTGGCATGGGGCCAACTGGACATTCATCATATGGGGTATGCTGCACGGCTTTTACAGCATCTTTGCCCTGCTCACCAAAAACAGCAGGAAGAAGGTGGCAGACAGCACAGGCGTAGGTAAAATATATTGGTTGAACAATATGCTTGATGTGTTCATCACCTTTGTGCTGGTTACCTTTGCGTGGATATTCTTCAGGGCAAACAACATTCATGATGCGTTCTTTATCGTAAAAAAGCTGGGAGACATACCAGGTGAAATAGTCAAAGTAGCCGCCACAAGAAAGATCGCTTTTTTGAACCTGCCCGGCCTGCTCAACACCCTGCTGCCTTGTTTCGGACTGATCGTTTTTTTAGAATTGGCGCACATCATACAGGTGAAGTATAACCTGCCCGATACATTCAGTAAGAAGCCTGCATTATTCAGATGGACGCTTTACTATGCAGGATTGACAGCGCTTATCTATTTAGGTGTGTATAAACACCATCAATTCATTTATTTTCAATTCTGATCATGAGAAAGATACTATTGAAAATATTGCTCGCTACATTCCCCATATTCATCGTTCTGGGTGTTTACTTTTATAACGACCCATTCAAGGTGCTATATCATTACGACAGCTATTTGCAAAAAGACGGGATACAATATGTGGTATTGAACAGGGATTATATTTCTACTGAAACTTTCCTCAACAACTATCCCAAATACAAATACGACTCTTATATTTTCGGAAATTCAAGATCAGGCTATTACTCCGTTGCGGAATGGGAAAAGCATATCCAATCAACGAGGTGCTATCATTTTGATGCAAGCGGAGAGGGCTTGTACGGAATAGAACGAAAGATAAACCTGTTGCATGAACGACATGTACCCATAAAAAATGCGCTGATCGTATTTGACCAAGAGGCCATATCCGTTGTAAACAACAAACCTGATGATGATGTGATCTTGAGAAAAGACCCTTTACTAACCGGTGGAAGCAAGCTCGACTTCGAGCTTGCGAACCTGCAGTCTTTTTTTGATATCAATTTCCTAAAAGCCTATTTTTCATTTTTAGTCACCCATAAGCCCGATGTAAGCATACTGAATAACATACCCACACATTATGAAGTAACGACCAACGAACTCACCTACCCTGCGTATGAGGCATTGATCGCCAGGAACGCTGACTCTTTTTACCAGTCACGGGCACATGTATTTTACCAAAGAAGCCCTATACTGCAATATGCGCCCCATGCCATAGAAAAAGAGCAATTGGCACTATTAACGAATATCAAACGGATATTTGAAGAAAACAATACCAATTACCGGATAGTCATCAGCCCGCTGTATAACCAGGTAAAAATTGACCCGCGCGATGTGCAGGCGCTTGATTCTTTGTTTGGCAGGCGGTATGTTTATGATTTTTCAGGGATCAATGACATTACCCAAAATAAGTATAACTATTATGAAAATTCGCATTACCGGCCTTTGGTGGCTAAACAGATAATGGACAGCATCTATTCAGCTAAGTGAGCTAACTATTTATATTTCGGTCGCGCCATTTTATAACAAATTATACAATTCATACCTGAACAATAATAACTTAAATACGCAGCATGAAAAAAACACT
>CAIVKT010000129.1 GCA_903906615.1 uncultured Bacteroidota bacterium
AAATCAATTACTCAGGCCCTATCACTTTTGAGTCATTCCAAGTACACTTATCCTAAATCAAATGAAAATACTGCTACAAGTGATGTTCCGGAGAAAAAAAAAATTTATCCTAAGAAAATAAAAAGCGCAATAATTGAGTTTAATTTAATGGTGAATAATAAATTCTACACCAATAAATATTTTGGAACAACAGTTTATCAATACTTTACGGAAAGAAGTGTATCAATATCAGATGTGCAAATAATGATCGAAAGCTTAAAACATAATCTTGACAATACGGATAAGATGCTGAGGATGTTTAAAGATCTTTATCACGATGAAGATTCAATTTTTAAAGCATTGTATGTCTTGAAGATAAGTGCTGTTAGTTCGGCTGCTCTATCAAAGTATATAGCCGCAAACTTTTAAATTCATCGTCGCTTCTCTTGCGCTTAATATTTATACCACTCTCCTCCCATATCGCTCTCTCAAAAAATAAGCGACACCCCCGGCTCCCAATACCACCAAAGACCACTCGATGAACTGCACTTTTATGCAGGAGTAAATGAATAGCCATGCTACTATACTGATGATAGCGGGGATAGGGAACAGCGGCATTTTGTAGGGGCGGTCTTCGCCCTTGTGGTTGTAGTTCCAAGCTATCACGCCTACGGCTTGCGATACAAACTGCACCAGTATACGCATGGTGAGTATAGCGGTAATAGCATCTCCCAGCCTGAAGATGAGGGCAAACACAAAACCCACTGCACCTACCGCCAGTAATGAAATGTGTGGGAAATTGTGCCGTGGATGCACCTTTGCGAATACTTTGAAGAAATCACCATTTACAGCCGCGGCATAGGGTATGCGACTGTAGCCGAGTATAGCTGAGAAGAGGGAGGCAAGGGCAATGATGAGTATCAGCAATGTAGCCACCTGCGCCACGCCGTGGTTATAGATCTGCTCGAAGTAGATGCTGGCTACGAAGTCTGACTTAGCAACTGTTTGCCAGGGCAGCACACCGAGTATCATCGTTTGCATACCGAGGTAGAGGATCACAATGCCGGAGATGGAGATAAGTATGCTGCGGGGTATGTTCTTCGCAGGGTCTTTGATCTCTGCGCCCAGGTGGCATACGTTGTAGTAACCGAGGTAGGAGTAGATGGATTTCAGCGATGCCTGCCCCAAGGCCACATACAGTATAGAGCTGGTGCCAAAGCTGCTCATGTGCAGGTCGAACGCCTGTGCTGCATTGAAGTGTGGTATGCCCGATAGTATGAGCCATAGTATAGTGCCGCCTGTTATCACCCATAGCACTACCGATATTTTGCCTACACTTTTTATGTTGCGGTACAGCAACCCCACCAATAGCATCACCAACCCGCCGCTTACCATCTTCTTCTGTATAAAGGTGAGGGGTATGAGGTAAGAGAAATAATTGGCAAAGCCGATTGCCCCACTCGCTATCACAAGCGGTGCCTGTAATGTTGTTTGCCAGATGAAGAGGAAAGACATGAGCCTGCCGCCCTTCTTTTCCCCAAACAGTTTTTTAAGGAATACATAGCTGCCGCCGGCCTCGGGCCATCTGGCGCCCAGCTCTGCCCACACCATGCCATCCATATAGGCCAGCGTAGCGCCCAGCAGCCACGCCAGCACACTGGCCGGCCCGTGCATAAGTCCCACGATGATAGACATGGTCACAAACGGCCCTATGCCCACCATATCTATCATGTTGATAGCAGTCGCTTGCGTAAGGGATAGTCCCCGTTCCAGTTTGTGGTTTTCTGCCAATGCGGTTGTAATTACAGCGCAAAATACAAAAATGCGGCTCATCGTTATTATAGGGCTATTTGGATTTTCGATACATCTATCGTAATATTGCAATTAAACGATGGAATATGGGTATCAGTAAAACAGAATTATTTACCAAAAAGCAGAACGAGATTGCCAATGTAGCCAGGGTACTGGGCCACCCGGCACGCATAGCCATATTACAGCACCTCGTAAAGATCAATGGCTGCATCTGCAACGACCTGGTGGAAGAACTGGGCCTGGCACAAGCCACTATATCGCAGCACCTGAAGGAATTGAAAACCGCAGGCCTCATACAAGGTACTATAGAAGGCACCAGCGTTTGTTATTGTATAGAACCCAAAGCATGGGAGAAATACAAAAAGATGTTTTCGGAATTTTTTGTAGACGTGAGCCAACTAAATAAAACGGCTTGTGGACCGGATTGTTGCTAATTAACTAAAAATGAAAGATAGATTTTTATGGAAAAATTCAAAGTATTATTTGTGTGTATTCATAACTCTGCCCGTAGCCAAATGGCGGAAGCATTTCTTAACAACTTCGGTGGTGATGTCATGATTGCAGAGAGCGCCGGGCTTGAACCGGGGTCATTGAATCCAAATGTTGTTGAAGTAATGCAGGAAATAGGTATTGATCTTAGTAGGCACGGCAACCAAAGTGTATTCGATCTGTTTACAAAAGGGAGAAAATATGATGCGGTGATTACGGTATGCGATGCCGCAAAAGCAGAGCAGTGTCCTATATTTCCCGGAAAAGTTAAAAGGATAGCATGGTCTTTTGAAGACCCGTCAGGGTTTAAAGGTTCGCATGAGCAGATAATAGAAAACACAAGAAAAATAAGAGATGAAATTGAAGAGAAGATTCATGATTTTGTAAAGGAGGCCAAGCCCCTTAATTTTTGGATATAAAAGCCACTGAAAAATTGATTTTATGCAAACAGAACAGGAACTAAAAGAAATAGTAAGAC
>CAIVKT010000130.1 GCA_903906615.1 uncultured Bacteroidota bacterium
GCATCGCCTTATCCGAATGCACCTGTATGAGGGTCATAATAATAGTGGTTTGCGACATCATGCCAAAGCCGGCAACTGTGGCAAACAACATAGCCAGTGGGAAGTTGCTGATCTGCGAGAACAGCAGGAGGAAAACACCGAAAACAACTGTGTTGATGAGCAATACAAATTTAAGGTCGGTACCCTTTTTTAAAGATGCCAGGAATATAGACCCGCAGATAGCTCCCAGCCCTATAAAGCTGTTGATATAGCCATAAGTGGCTGCATTGCCTTTAAAGATCACCTTTGCAAATATGGGCAGCAATGTGTTGTACGGTAACACCAATAACGCGGTAGAGGAGAGCATCAGCATGGCCATTGCAATAATGTGCGTACCCTTTACATACGCAAAGCCATTTACCAGCGCGTCTATGGGATTTTCTTTTGCCGGCAGTGGCACGTGTGCCGGTAATTTCATGAGCAGCAGGGAGGCAATGACAGCTACAAAGCTCACTGCATTTAAGGTGAAACAAAATCCCGCGCCATACTTTACCAAAACAATACCCGATAATGCAGGCCCGAGCAGCCTGGCCAGGTTGACCATTGACGAATTGAGTGCCATCGCATTGGGCAGATCTTCCTTATTGGTCACCAGCTCGTGGATCAACGGTTGCCTGGCCGGTACATCGAAGGCATTGATGATGCCGAGCAACACACTGAGCGCCAGTATCTCCCATACACGATAGTGGCCGGTAAATGTTAGCGCAGCAAGGAGAACGGCCTGCACCATGGAGGCCACCTGGGTTACCAGCAGCAATTTATAACGATCGTACCTGTCTGCGGCAATGCCACCAAGCAGTGAAAAAAGGAACGAAGGGAACTGCATGGCAAATACAGAAAGTCCCAGCATATAGGCCGAATCTGTGATGGAATATACCAGCCAGCTTACACCTGTGCGCTGCATCCATGTGCCGATCTGTGAAACAGACTGCCCCGCGAAGAACAGCGAATAATTACGGTTTTTAAATGCCCTGAATGTACTAATGCTCATAATGATATTGAAAAACGCCTTACTCTTTGTCCTTGTGTTGAAAATGCAGGCTTCCCTGGATGCCCATTAAAGCGATACCCGCCAGGAACACAATGAGCGACACCGGGTGGTCGCGGTCTATAGGGGCAACGACAAACAACAAGTAGGCGACCACGATATTGAACAACGCCCACAGCACATTGACAAGAGGCGAGGATAGCCCCTTGCCGGGAGGTTTGGCAAAAGGAGATGGAAATTTATTGCCGCTGATGCCGTGTACAAAATGAGGGACTGCATTTGCAAAGACCGCACCCGAAAAGAACACGGCTATATACTGATACCATTGCATAAACATTAGTTTGATGATCAGGGCAAAGGTGGCGCAAATTCCTGTAGCAGACCTGTGACATTCATCACAATCGGTAAGGCTAATCTCTTTTAGCGCGAATGCGGCTCAGTGTTTCGCGGGTAACACCCAGGTAAGAAGATATTTGCGACAAAGATACCCGTTGCAGCAGTTGAGGGTTGTGTTCTTCTATATAGTGGTAGCGCTCAGTAGGAGTATATATTTTGAAGAAGTTACTTTGGTCTTCTGTTACAGCCAGCAAATACATAGCTATCCTTCGGATGAAGAGAAATATCTCCGAATCCCGGTCAAATTGCCCGGAAATACTGTCGATGTTAAATATCCATACGGCAGCATCTTCACCTGCTTCTATGGTGTATTCAGACGGCAAATGGTTGCGCATGCTTTTAATGTGACCCGTATAATCTCCCTCAAAAGAGAAATTGAGGTTGATGGTGGTGCCGTCTTTGTTATAATAAGTGCGCAAATAGCCGGCGGCCACCAGGTATACAGAGCGGCACACCTCGCCCTCGCGCAGTAAGGCTGTTCCCTTTTTTAGCTCGCGGTATTCGGTGGCGCCCATCAGCATTGGGATATCTTCATCAGGCACCCTTAGTGTCACCTTGCGCACATATTCCCGAAACCTTTCTTCTAATGCAGGCATTACTGCAAATATCTTTATTTTCGGGCAAAGAATGTATTTCCAATAAGCCATGTACACCAAACAAGAAGCATCAAAACAAAAACAGGCATTCTGGACGGCATTTGGGCAATACATGCAACCCATTTTGTCGGCAGAAGGATTGAAGGCCAATTGGATCAATTACAAAACGGGTGTTACGGGCATTCATTTCAAAATGGATGTGGACAATACACACGCCACTATTGCTATTGTATTCTCGCACTCGGATGCAGATATACAGGCAGCCCATTACGGTCAATTGACGCAACTGAAAGCAATGCTACAGCAAGCGCTGGGTGAGGAATGGCTATGGCAGCCAATGATAACCGATGAGTACGGCAAAACAATAAGCAGGGTTGGCACAACCCTGCAAGGCGTGAACATTTACCGCAATGAAGACTGGCCTACGCTCATTTCTTTCTTCAAGCCACGCATTATAGCACTAGATGCTTTTTGGAGTGATGCACGGTATGGGTTTGAGATGTAGTGGGCATCTTATACAGCCCTCAGCATCCACGTGGCCTGTATCTTGGGTGGTGGCTGTTTGCTGTTGCGCATTTCCTCGGGCAATACCTTCAGCAGCTGCGGCATCACGCTCAGGTCTTTGTAATTAGGTTCTGCTTCTTGTACCACTTCAAAGCCCTGCTCTTTAAAAAACCTACGGGCGGCATCGTAACTTTCAAATTTATTCTCTTCAATGTGGTGCTGCTCTGTAAAGGCTTTTTCGCTTTCGCTTTTGGGTAGGGTAGCCATCATTTCTGCCGACCGCTGTACGTATACATCTGCTGTTATCCAGCAACCGCCACGCTGCTTTAAAGTGCGGTGTATGGTATGGCACAGTTGCTTTTTCTCCTCCAGGTTCAGGTACATCAGCAGGCCCTCATTCACTATGGTCACAGGGCCGCTAAACCTATTCATCACCTGGTCGAACGCCGCAGCATCCATAGCATTTAATGGCAGCAGCTCAAAGTTGCCTCGTACATCTTTATCCAGTTGCAGTTGGCCGATCATATCCTGCTTCAGGGCTACTACTTCCGGCAGGTCTGTATCTATGTAGTGCATGCCCGCATCTTTATCGCAAAGGTCCAGCCCGCGAAACGAAAAGCCCGAAGACAATTCAAGTATGTTCTTGCTATCGGTCTGTTGCAGCAACTGGTCTATGCTCCAGTACCTGCTTTCAAAGTGCATCACCCGTATCCAGAACCAGAAGTCTTTATCCTCAAAGTTCAGCCCGAACACTTCATCGCCATGCATCAGCGCAGCCGTTTGCTTCGCATATGGTATATTGGTATAGCCCTTCATCATCAAAAGCGATTTTGCTGAAGGGCTTACGCTGCTAAAGTCTTTTAGTGGTGGCATGGTGGTTGGTTATTACGAGATGCAAAAGTAGTTCTTTAGTGAAAAGCATAAAAATGATGCCTCACTAACATATTTCTTATACTGCCGAAATTTAAGTAATTAGTAAGGTGGTGAGCTCAATATATTTGCGAGGCTTTAAGGATGGTTTACGAACTTTTTTATTTGAGATTTGAAATCCACAGTTGTTTTTTAACTACTTTAACACTTGCAATGAACTTAATGAAAAATATCATCTGCTTCTTTTGTTTTCTATCTGTTATTGGATTGCCGTCATGCAACAACAGTCCGACTAAAAAGTATGTAGATATTACAGAGCAAGATTATAAGCATGATTCTGATACGATTGATGTACAGCGGATATATTTTAAAACCGCAACAGCGGCGAATACCGCACAGGAAGTTATTAATCTAAATGCAGGACAAGTTGCATTTATTAGGGAGTCGCTTATTCACGCAGATTCATTAATCAAAGTGATTTTTCCTGATAAAAGTGTCACGAATTTTACTATCGAAAATTTGGATGATTTAATAGATGCTTGGAATACAGATAGTTCTAAGTTTAAATGTAGTCGTACATATTTTATCAACTCAATAGGTGTAGCTTTTGGTGAATACTTAGTAAAAGAGTATAAAATGAGATGGGAAATTGTTGCTGATGAAAATGGATCTGATTATTCAACAACGATCGATGAATTAAGAATTTCAAATTTCCCAATAAACTCCGTTCTGAAAGCAATTGATCAAAAGCGAGAGGGTTCCTTATCAACAATTTCATTAGTTACAAAGCGGGAAATTTCAGAGTTAGGGAAGAAGAAATAGGAATTTAAAGAATAGGCATGAAATCCACAGCATAAAAAAAGCCCCGCAATTGCGAGGCTTTCTAAAAGTGAACCCTATGATACAAATCTCGCGTCACCTCCCCGCCGGTTCTCGCCCCTGTGGAACACAGCGGCCATCAGGGTAATTAAGCGGATGTTCTTTATCTCCACATTTAAGCATTGGCAATAGTGGGCTTATACTCGTTTACCCCAACGCTTCTTCTTTGTCTTTTTGCTGTTGTACATAAGCCACTGCATTTAATATCATATCGCTCGTTATGAAAATGAGGCTTCCATTCGATGCATTTTTGAAAGCGAAGTCAATGGCCTCGCGCTCCTGCTCTATGATCGTCGTTTTTTTAGAGCGGTCTATGTTGTGAATGCCCCTAAGTACAAGGTCTATGATTTCCTGTCCTGGCCGTCCCCTCAGCGATATATCCTGGCGAATGATCAACTCATCGAATATAGTAGCTGCTTCTTCTGCAAGATGTATGATATCTTCATCTCGCCTGTCACCGGTGCCGGCAATGATAGCCACCTTTACTTTATGGTCTAAACTGGCTACCAGCTTGCTGATGGCTTTCATGCCGTGCGGATTATGGGCAAAATCGACAATGACGGAAAAATTGCGAAATTGGAAAAAATTCATGCGCCCCGGCGTAAGGGCAACCGATGGTTCAAAATGCCGCAAAGCAGTTCTGATATCCTCCATATTTATGCCCAGCAGATACGCAGCGAGCGTGGCGGCCATAGCATTGGATATGTTGAAATCAGCCTTGCCGTTAAAAGTGATCGGTATTTCAGAGAGCTTCTGTACCGTTATTTTGTCTGTACCGCATAAGATGGTTAAACAATCGTTTTCGCGTACTATGGCTATACCACCCATTGCACAATGTGCTGCGATGCGTTGGTTGCGTGGGTCGTGCGAAAAATAGGCCACGTTGCAGCTAAGCTTTTCGTGGATGGCATACACCATGTCGTCATCGGCATTAAGTACTGCATATCCGTCCGGCTTCACGGCAAGGGCAACCCTTGCTTTCACGTCTGCTAACTGCTGCAATGTAATTACACCTTTCAGGTCCAGGTGATCCTCCGCCACATTCGTGATTATAGCTAGCTCACATTGGTCGAATGCCAGGCCTGCACGTAGTATGCCGCCGCGTGCGCACTCCAGAACCGAAAAATTGATACTATCATTGTTCAATACGGATGCAGCCGATAGCGGGCCGCTGCAATCACCCTCTTCTATTAGCGCCCCATTAATGTAAATGCCATCACTACAGGTAAAGCCCACTTTGAATCCTGCCTGTTTAGCAATATAGGCAACAAGCCTGGTAGTAGTGGTTTTGCCGTTTGTACCGGTTACCGCTACGATAGGCATATGCGCACCCGTATTTTTAAGCCTATTGTCAATTTGATGATCGCTTGTAAGTTCCGTTGGTGTTTTACCTTGTAGGTTTTCGCTCATTGCTTGTTTAGAATTAACTCATACAATTTACA
>CAIVKT010000131.1 GCA_903906615.1 uncultured Bacteroidota bacterium
AGTCGGCTGTTATCTATGAGGGCGATGATATAGTGGCCGGTGGTATTATCCATAAAGACCTTATGTATGCGCCATTAACTAAAATGACCGCAGCCACATCACTGACATAGAATTATTCTATCTTTGTGCCTATTTTTAGCTATTTCGGTTTCTTTATTTATATTTACGTGAAATAATAGCAGTCTGAATATCATGACCAAAAAGATCGTACCTGTTTTTCTGTTAGTGGCCATATGTTTTACGATGCTTTTTTCTTGTAAAAAGTATAACAACACTAAGGTTGACGCGACCCGCAACTACTTCCCCCTCGCACTGGGCAACTATGTTGTTTATAATGTAGACTCTACTTATTACTATGGTGTAGCCGGTACCCAGGCGCATGTATCTTCGCAGATCATGTACCAGATGACCGATACGTTTACAGATAGCAAAAAAAGGCTATCTTATATAATGAACGTTTATGTGCGCCCATACGATGGCGCGCAGTGGGTAGCCAGCAGCGTTATCCTCATTACGCCTACAGCCAACAGCCTGCTCTACAGCCAGGATGGCACACAGTATATTAAAATGATGTTCCCGGTTACCGATAGCCTTACCTGGCAGGGTAACCAGCTTGCACAGGTGCAGGATTCTTCTTTCTCTTTTCTTAAAGGATGGAACTACAAGTACTCCGGCATGAACTACAGCTACTTCAATGGTAATGTAAATTATGACAACACCGTATCTGTACTGGAAGATGATGAGAATGTAAATTACCAGAATGTGGATTCACTCGTATCAGGATACCGTACTTACGCCAAAGAGGTGTATGCCTACAATGTGGGTATGGTGTACAAAGAGTTTACACACTATACCTGGGGCTCACCGGATACTGCTAATAATAAGAACGGCTACCGTGTTATTATGAGCGCTACCGCCAACCATTGATCTTTATCTTATGTGCCGGAAAGTTGTGTGCGCGTGGCTGATCATTGCCTTTTTGCTTTGTGATACGGCAAACGCACAACAATATGCCTTCCAGGTCACTTTTACCGACAAAAACAATACACCTTACAGTCTAAGCTCGCCACTGGCGTACTTATCAGCACGGGCTATGGCACGCCGTACCCGGCAGGGCATTGCTGTAGATAGCACAGATATACCTGTGAATACTGCTTATGTGGACAGCGTACTATCGCTCACAGGCGGCATTTTTCATTGCACCAGCCGTTGGCTCAATATGTGCATTGTACTGCTCTCCGACTCATCGCAGATAGAACACCTCACAGGCAAGTCTTTTATACACGATGTGCAACTGGTAGGCTACTATGCCACCGACCTGCACCACAGGGATGCAGCACCTACCAGCGGCCCTGCTGCTGCACCAACACCCGCAAGCAGAACGGGCAGTGTGGAATCAGACTATTATAACAACAGCTGGATACAAACATTGATGGTGAACGGCAACTACCTGCACGATAAAGGATATATGGGGCAGGGTATGCTGATAGCAGTGCTGGACGCGGGCTTTATATCTGCCAATACACACCCCGGGTTCGATAGTCTCTGGTCATCAGGGCGTGTGCTGGATACTTTCAACTTCACTTTTCATAGTACCGGTGTGTTTACACAAGATTCGCATGGTGCGCAAGTACTGTCTACCATGGCTGGGTATATCCCTAACAGCTATGTGGGTACTGCTCCGCTCGCATCTTACGCGCTCTATGTAACCGAAAAAAACGGCAACGACCAACCATTGGAAATGGACAATATGATCAGCGGGGCCGAGCGGGCAGATAGCCTGGGCGCAGATGTGATCACAGAATCGCTTGGCTATGATATTTTTGATTACCCTCCCGGCTCAGGCCTGGACTTTGCCACCCAGGGCAATGGCATAACTACAGTAGCCACTAAAGCAGCAAATATATCCACCAAAAAAGGAATGCTGTTTGTGGCCACCGCAGGCAATGACGGGGGCGGATACCTGACATGGGGCGACCATATATCTGTGCCCGGCGACGCGGATAGCGCGCTTACCATTGGCTCTGTATATAGTACAGGTTTACCCGCAGCCTCCAGCGGTTTCGGGCCAAATGCCGCAGGCCGTGTGAAGCCTGATGTTTGCGCACTGGGGCAGCCTGCCGAGGTGTTTGACATAAGCAGCAACGGGTACATACCATCTGACGGCACATCATTCTCTACACCACAGATAGCAGGATGGGCAGCCTGTTTGTGGCAGTCTACACCCACAGCTACCCCATACATTCTCAGGCAGGTGATCATCAGATGCGCCAGTACGTACAACAGCCCGCAAACACAATTGGGCTACGGCATACCCGACTTTGAGTGTACCGAGCAGGCGTTAAATGTAAGAGATACACCACCGCCCGTAAATAGTAGCAACTGGTTGGTAGCAGCGCCCAATCCCTTCAACACCGATCTGCGCATCTCAGTAGACCCTGATGTGGATGGCGAAGTGACCTTTACGCTTATAGATGTGGCAGGCCGGCAGGTAGCTACCAACACACAGTATCTATACCAGGGATACAATACGCCTGTTATCATTCCTTCGGCAGATATACCCGCAGGTATCTATATACTCAAGGCAAATTCTGCCACACAGCAGAAGGTAGTAAAACTGGAGAAATTATAGTTGACCTGGTTCTGCAACTTTTTCTTCCCTTGGCAAAAAGAACAGTAAAGAAGTGAAGATACTGTAGAACAGCACGCCTTGCTGCAATGACAGCACAGACTCTGTAAAAAAAGAGATACTCAATATGACCAACAGGTAAAGGTAAATAGTATGCCCCCTGCGTATAGCTTTTGCAAAATGAACACCCAACACAAACAATAGCGATACAATACCCAGCATGCCCAGCGACAGCCAATCATACATATATTCATTGTGGGGATCGTAAGGGCCTATTACCTGCTGACTATAAAGAGAATAAAAAAAGTAGCGCTGCTTCAGTAACGGAAATAGCCTTCCGGGGCCTGTACCCGTGAGCCAGTAGTGATGCAGCATATCTACGTCGGTATGCCAGATAAGCTTGCGCATGGCTACCGAATTATCGATCACATTTTCTGTTTTGCTTTTGCCAAAGAAACCTGACAGCTCCTCTACCCGCTGCCTGAAGAAAGGGACGAACAGGTATACAGCCATCACTGCCACTACCGCGCCTGCCAGCAAGCCTTTGTAACGATATAGTTGCCGCCTGTGTACCCAGCCATAATGCACAAATACCACCAACAGTGCAATTATCGGTGTCTTGGCCAGCAGGCATAGCAACAGTACGAGCATGAGGTACATGAGGATGTAGCGTATCCATTTGCGCGGCACATCTTCCCCATCACCTGAAAGCAATGCAATGCAGATGGAGAACGCCAGGAACATGCACATATAAGTGGGGTGTACCGATGTGCTGAGATCAAAAATTGTACGGTAGGCTACATGTGAAAGCGCAGTGCCATCGTGCGCAAATAAGTAGTGATACGCAAAGGCTCCGTTGCCAATGAAGCAGGAAATAATACAGGCATAAACAAGATAGTACCGCTCCTTCCATATCAATGCTGTGAATGTGGGCGTAATACCCGCAAACACCAATGGTAGCAGCAACATAGAAGCCCTACCCTCGCACACCCTATGAAACGAACGCAGGTATTCGTTCGGCATGAACGGCAACGACAATAAATACAGCAGGAACCCAGTAGAGATCAACAATGCAGCTTTGTAGTTCTTTGATAATAGAGAGCCCTTGACCATAACAGTGCGCACCACAAAATACACACTCACCAATATTGGCACAAACCCCTGCAACTTGCCGGGCAGCACCATGCACACCATCAGCAGCCGGGCCATGTACTTATCTATGACAGTGATCTTGCTCATGCGCCGGGGTTGAAATTCTTTTTAGCCTGCTCTACAAAATCCGCAAACTCCTGCTGAAACCTTTCTTCGGAGAACCGCAACGCATTCGCCCGTACCTGCTGATGATCGGTCAATGGCTGCGATTCCATTTTATGTACGGCATCTATCACACTTTGCTCCGTCTGCTCGGGGAACAGGTAGCCCGATACTCCATCTGCCACTGTTTCTTTATACCCGCCATAATCTAAGGCCAGTACCGGAGTGCCGCAAGCCTGCGCCTCCACGCACATGATACCGAAGTCTTCTTTGGCAGCAAAGATACATGCTCTTGCCTCCTGCATATACTTGATAAGCTCTGCGTCCTCCCTGTAGCCCAGCCACTCAATATTTTTATGCGCTTGTAGCATTTCTTTAAACTCCTTAGTACCCCACCCCGCCCCTATCAGCACCAGGTGCTTATCCGGCATTTGCTGAAAGGCTTTGATCACCATATCCACTTTCTTGTACGGCACAAATCTGCTTACACATAAATAATAGTCTTTCCTCTGGGCTGTATTCAATGCAAATTTATTCACCCGCACAGGAGGATAAATAACCGTTGAGGCCCGCCCATAACTATTCTGTATGCGCTGCTGTATGTGCCTGCTGTTGGCTATAAAATGATCTACCTGCAAAGACGTACCTACATCCCACTTGCGCAGCCATTGCACAAATGCTTTGTATATGCGCGAGCTGCCCATAGCGTGAGTGGCCGCATAATCGTCATACATGTCCCATATAGGCCGCAGGGGGGTGTGGCAATAGCAAATGTGCATAATGCGCTTATCGTGCCTGAAACCCTTGGCCACAGCATGTGAGGTGGATATAATGAGGTCTTTGTCGCTGATATAGAAGCGGCGCATGAGCCAGGGCATTACCGGCAGAAAGTAACGGTATATTTTGCCAATGCCGGGTACATATTGCAGCAGCGATGTATGCACCGGCTTGTTCTTAAGTATCACTTCCCTGTCTTGCTCATTAAACCGGTCGAAGAGGGTGTATATGTCCACATCTTCGCTTTTGTAAATATCCAGTATGCTCCCGGCCACCTTTTCGGCGCCGCCATTGGCATTGAACCAGTCTTGTACAAAAGCGAGCTTCATTAGTGCTGCAATTTAGCAGTTATTTCTGCAACTCTATCTTACTGATGTCGGCAAACTTTATTGGCTTGATCCTTGAGTTGAAAAAATGTGTCTTGCAGCCACTTAGGGTACTATCTGTAAGCAATATCGTATCGAAGTAGACGGTGGTATGTTTGCCATCTTTTTTAGTGATCTTCATGCCTGTACTTCTTGTTACAAACAACTCTTCTTTTGTGCCTTTTTTGTCTAATACAGTTATGGTACGCAGATCATTACCATTTACATTGATCTTTGCTTCCGTGCCGCTATTGGCAAATTGTTCCGCAAGGCTCTGCGTAGAGATATGATATGTGGCGCAGCCTGAAAGCAAGCATACACCCAATAGCGCGAAAATCATCCATGTTCTTTTCATAAACCTTGTTTTATAAGTTTTTCAAGATAAAGTCGGTCATACGGGTATACAATTGCAGGCGGGTAGCGCCGCCGCTAATGCCGTGTGTTTTATCAGGATAGTATTCACTTTCGAATGACTTATCGGCATTAATAAGCGCAGTGGTGAGCATCACCGAATTCTGAAAGTGTACATTATCATCGGCAGTGCCATGTATCAGCAGGAATTTACCTTTTAGATTTGCAGCCATTTTCTCGGGTGCGTTATTATCGTAGCCTGTCGGATTTTCCTGCGGGGTACGCATATATCTTTCGGTGTAGATATTATCGTAATACCGCCAGTTGGTGACAGGCGCTACGGCTATAGCCATCTTAAAGACATCGTTGCCCTTCAGCAGGCAGGTGCTGCTCATAAAGCCGCCATAGCTCCAGCCCCATATACCTATGCGGTCTTTATCCACATAAGGCATGTTACCAAGGTTCTTAGCCACGGCTATCTGGTCATCACTTTCGTACTTGCCCAGTTGCAGGTAGGTCTTCTTCCTGAATTCCTCGCCCCTCATACCTGTGCCGGTTCCATCCACACACACAACAATGTACCCCTTCTGTGCCAACATCTGGTGCCAGAAATAATTGCCGAGCGGGAACATATCTGCCACCTGCTGCGAACCCGGGCCGCTGTATTGGTACATCAGCACCGGGTATCTTTTAGTGCTGTCGAAGCCGGGGGGAGTTATCATCCACGCATTCAGCGGTGCGTCCACGCCGTTGATCTGCATCAGGCGCATATGGCCCATTGCATAGTCCTTCATTTTATCTTCCAGCGCCTTGTTGTCTTCCAGCGTGCGGGTAATAGCCCCCTTTGCATTGCGCAGGTTGTATACCGGCACTTTATTGATGCCCGACCATTTATCTATAAAGAAATTGTATCCCTCACAAGGTGTTATGCTGTGCATGCCCGGCTCGGGCGTAAGGCATACTTTCTTTTTACCCTCCCAGTTCACCACATACAGTTTGCGCTCCAGCGGCGATGTTTCGGCTGATGTATAGTACACCAGCTTGCGGGGTATATCTATGCCCACCAGTGCATCCACGTCATAATTGCCTGCGGTAAGGTTCGTGAGCTTCGCAGCTTTCCAGTCCCACTTGTACAAAGAAGAATAGCCGGAGCGCTCACTGCTCAGTATCACCGAATGCCCGTCGGGCAAAAAAGTGATCTCGTCATTGATGTTGATATACCACTTGTTCTCTTCGGTATAGATCACCGATGATGAGCCATCGCTGGCATTGGTGAGCAGCAGTTCCAGCTTGTTCTGCAGCCTGTTCAGCCTGTATACGCAAAGCTTTGCGGCATCGTTGGTCCACTTGATGCGGGGTATGTATTGGTCTGTGTTATCGCCCACATTAGCATTCACCGTTTGCTTAAAGCGCACATCGTATATCTTCACCTGCACCACAGAGTTGCGCTCACCGGCTTTGGGATATTTGTATTTATACTGCTCGGGGTACAGGCCGGTGTATTTGGCAATGGTATATTCCGGCACCAGGCTTTCGTCAAATCGGTAGTAAGCCAGGTAGCTGCCATCGGCGCTCCATTCAAAAGCACGGGTAAATGAAAACTCCTCTTCATACACCCAGTCGCAATTGCCATTGATGATCTTGTTCTTCTCGCCATCTGTAGTTACGGCCACTACTTCGTCGGTAGAAAGGTCTTTATAATACAGGTTGTTGTTCTTCACAAAAGCCACCTTCCTGCCATCGGGCGAGAAGGTAGCGTGCAGCACCTTGTCATTATCCAGCATCTTCAGGCTGCCCGCAGCAATATCATACACATATACCTTGTGCAGCACCGAGCGGCGGTAGATGTTCTCGCTCTCCGTAAACAGCAGCATCTTTTGCTCATCCTTACTGAAGGTATATTCGTCCACACTAAGCGAAGTGCCGTTGTACTTGCTGTTCTCATTATCAAACAGCAGGTGGTCGGCCTTACCTGTTGCCAGGTCATATACCCTAATGAGCGTATGCCCGCTTTCATGGTCTATCTGTGTATAATGCAGGCCATCCTTCATGGCATTGAAGCCCGGCACATCCTTTACCTTAAAGGTGTAG
>CAIVKT010000132.1 GCA_903906615.1 uncultured Bacteroidota bacterium
ACATGCTGTGACCGTGAACACAGGCGGCTTTAGCGAAGAGGAACTGAAGCGCATAGAAGAGCGTGCGTATAGCCTGGGCGTAAAATCGTTCAAAGCGGTGGATGTGACGAAGGCGTATTATGAAAGCTGCATCAGGTACCTGGTATTCGGGAATGTGCTGAAGAATGCGGTTTACCCGCTGAGTGTGAGCGCGGAGCGGATTGTGCAGGCCATAGCTGTGGCCGAATATGCCCAAACAGTGGGCGCAGACTATGTGGCGCATGGCAGCACCGGGGCAGGTAATGACCAGGTGCGGTTTGATATGGTGTTCCAGAGCATGATACCGGGTGTAGAGATCATAACGCCGATACGCGACATGAAGCTGAGCCGGGATGCAGAGATCAGCTTTTTGAAGGAGCATGGCGTGGAGATGAATTTTGAGAAGGCGCAATACAGCATCAATAAAGGACTTTGGGGTACATCGGTAGGGGGTAAGGAAACGCTGAACAGCAAGGACTACCTGCCGGATAGCGCATGGCCTACGCAGATAACGGAAACAGAAAAGAAAGAAATAGAGTTAGGTTTTGAGAAGGGTGAGCTGAAGAGTGTGGATGGTAAAACATTTGACCACCCGGTGGCAGCCATACAGCACCTGCAGGCTATGGCGCAGCCCTATGGCATAGGCAGGGAGATACATGTGGGTGATACGATAATTGGCATGAAGGGCAGGGTGGGCTTTGAAGCCGCCGCGCCGCTGATCATTATAAAGGCGCACCACCTGCTGGAAAAGCATACGCTGACCAAGTGGCAACTATATTGGAAAGACCAGTTGAGCGCCTGGTATGGTAACTGGCTACATGAAGGCATGATGCTGGACCCCACGATGCGCAACATTGAGAAGTTTCTGCTGGATACACAGGTAACGGTGACAGGGAAGGTGTTTGTGACGCTGGAGCCGCATAGGTTTACAGTACGCGGTATAGAGAGTGAACATGATTTGATGAATAGTAAATTCGGGTCGTACGGAGAAATGAACAATAGCTGGAGCGGAGAAGATGTGAAGGGCTTTGCGAAGATATTTGGCAACCAGGTAGGCATCTACCATTCTGTGAACAAAAATAAAATGGGGCTTACCAATGAGCAATAAAATAAAAGCAGGCATAGTAGGCGGGGCGGGCTATACCGGCGGCGAAATGCTGCGCCTGCTGCTGAACCACCCGCAGGTGGAGATTGTATTTGCACACAGCCGCAGCAATGCAGGGGAGCATGTGGGCAAGGTGCATAACGACCTTGTTGGCGAAACAGAGCTGCGCTTTGCCGCTGAATTGAGCGATGATGTGGATGTGCTGTTCCTGTGCGTGGGGCATGGTGAGGCAAAGGCTTTTTTGCAGCACAACAATATAAAGGAAACGATAAAGATCATAGACCTGTCGCAGGATTTCAGGCTCGCGAAAGATGCGAATTTTAACGGGCGGGAGTTTGTGTATGGCCTGCCGGAGTATAACAGGGAAGTGATAAAGAACGCAAAGAATATTGCCAACCCCGGTTGCTTTGCTACTGCGATACAGCTTGGGGTATTACCATTAGCCAAAGCAGGCATACTGAATGAAGTACATACTACGGGCATAACAGGCTCTACAGGTGCCGGGCAGAAACTGGCGGCAACATCGCACTTCTCGTGGCGGGCTAATAATATACAGGCATATAAATCGCTGACGCACCAGCACCTGAATGAGATCATGCAGACGATAGGCGCGCTGCAACCAAAACACGAGCAACTGAACTTTATACCGTGGCGCGGGGATTTTGCGCGGGGTATATATGTAACCTCTTATACCAGGAGTGATATGGATATTGATGCGGCTTATGAATTGTACGATAAGTATTATGCCGCACATCCTTTTACGCATGTGAGCCATGATATGATAGACCTGAAACAGGTGGTGAACACGAATAAGGCAATGATTCACCTAGAGAAGGCTGGCCACCAATTAGTGATACACTCGGCAATAGACAATCTGCTGAAAGGTGCATCTGGGCAGGCGGTGCAGAATATGAACCTGCTGTGCGGACTGGCAGAGGATATGGGATTAAGATTAAAGGCTACCTCATTTTAAAAATTACGAACATGCAGTTATTTGATGTTTACCCGGTGAATGACATCACCATCACATCCGGCAAAGGGTCTTATATATGGGACGATGCAGGTGTGGAATACCTGGACCTGTATGGCGGCCATGCGGTGATCTCCATAGGCCATTCGCATCCGTACTATGTGAAGCGTATTACATCGCAACTGAACCAGATCGGGTTTTACTCTAACTCTATAAAGATACCGATACAGGTGGAACTGGCGGAGAAGCTGGGCAAGCTATCGGGCAAGGAAGACTATCAATTGTTTTTGTGCAATTCAGGCGCAGAGGCTAATGAAAATGCGATGAAGCTGGCATCTTTCCATACCGGGAGGAAGAAAATAGTGGCATTCTCTAAGTCGTTCCATGGCCGCACCTCCCTGGCAGTGGCAGCAACAGATAGCCCGGCTATAGTAGCACCGGTGAACCAGACAGATAATGTAACCTTTTTGCCATTTAATGACAGCGAAGCGCTGAAGAATTACTTTAAGGTGCATGGCGATGAAGTGGCTGCTGTGATAGTAGAAGGCATACAGGGTGTGGGTGGTATCAATGTGGCGAGCGAAGATTTCTTAAAAACAATACGCGCTGTATGCGATGAGCATGGAGCGATATACATAGCAGACAGTGTGCAGTGCGGCTATGGCCGCAGCGGTAAGTTCTTCTCGCACGACCATGCGGGTGTGGATGCCGATATATATACGATGGCAAAGGGTATGGGTAATGGCTTCCCGGTGGGGGGCATCATCATATCGCCGAAGATAAAGGCAAAGCACTCTATGCTGGGGACCACGTTTGGCGGCAACCACCTGGCTTGTGCCGCGGCGCTGGCTGTGCTGGAAATAATAGAAGAAGATAAATTGCTGCAGAACGCAGAGGAAACAGGTAACTACCTGGTGGCAGAACTGAAAAAGCTACCGCAATTACAAAATGTAAGGGGCCGCGGTCTGATGATAGGATTTGATGTGCCGGATACGCACAAAGACCTGAAGAAGAACCTGCTGCTAAAGCACAGGATATTTACCGGAGAGGCGAAGCCCAATGTGATCAGGCTGCTGCCCGCGCTGAATATAGGCAAGAAAGAAGTGGATACACTGATCAATGCGATAAAAATAGAATTGACTACTACTAATTAACCGGGGGAGGGAAGCAATGAAAAATTTCATTTCGGTACATGATGTGGCTGATATAGACGGCCTGGTGCAAAAGGCGATAGCCTACAAGGCTGATCCGATGAAGGATAAGGCGCTGGGGCTGCATAAGCGGATAGGACTGTTGTTCCTGAACCCCAGCCTGCGCACCAGGCTGAGTACACAAATAGCGGCGCAGAACCTGGGCATGGAAGCGATCGTGTTCAATATGGACAAGGATGGCTGGAAGCTGGAGTTTGAAGATGGTGTGGTGATGGATGGCAC
>CAIVKT010000133.1 GCA_903906615.1 uncultured Bacteroidota bacterium
GCCACGATAAAAACGGAACATATTCTCCGTCATTAGACTGTATTTGATCTGTACCATATCGGGTAGCGCGGACGCATTAAAATCCCGGATCCTTTTGGTTATGCTGTTCATGTGTGTTGGGTATTATTTTAAAATAAATTCTATAGTGAATTCATTTTAAAATCATGCCAGCAAAAGATATAATTAATTGGGAATTATTTTGGCTTGCATCGTTATTGCTTTTGCACTTTAAAATCCTGGTTGGAGAAAGGTGGCGTATCGGGAATTTTGATGACATTAAATTCGTGATTAGTAGCGTGATGGCAGTTGTTGCAAGTGTTGGTGAGCAAGACAAAGCTACTTTTGAATAGCAGCGGGTTTTTCTGCTTTATGGCATTTGTGATGCTGTCTATAGCAGGATCTATCATAACGAGCGACCTTATTTCTGCCCGGTCGGTATTGTACGTTCTGATGTCGTCGAGCGTTTCTTTTATTTCGCCTATCTCGAAGCCGGCCAATGCCCAGTTTTGCGCCTCGCCTGCAAACCATAGTTTTTCGTGGTGTACCTGTATGCCCGACATGAACTCTCCGAGCCCGGGTTTGTAGGTACGCGCCAACTCTTTGCTCAGGCTGTCTATACGGGTGTTTAGTTGCTGCACTTCATTACTGTTGGGGCCGCAACCGGCAATAACGCATGATAACAGGAATAAGCAAACAGGCCTCATAGCAGGGGATTGAAAAATAAAGTTACCAAGTTATTCTGTAATGCGCACCCACTCTTTCGTAGCTTCGTCGTAACGCCTGATGGCCTTAGCGGGATTGCCGCCCACAATAGTATAGGGCGCTACATTTTTAGTAACCACGGAGCCGGCAGCTACTACACTGTGCCTGCCAATGGTAACACCTGCCGTGATCACAGCGTTGGCAGCTATCCAGCAGTCATCTTCTATCACTATAGGGGCGGTGGTTATCGGCTGGTTGCGGATGGGTATTGCCGGGTCTTTGTATTCATGGTTCAGGCCGCTCATCACCACGTTTTGTGCCAGTATCACATTGTCGCCTATGGTTACAGGGCCTATCAGCACATTGGCCATGCCAATGAGCGTGTCGTTGCCAATGATGATATCGCCCACGCCATTGTTGATGGTAGAGAAGTCTTCGATCACAGAGCGGTCGCCGAGGATGAACTTATTGAACGGCAGCACATCTATACGGGTATTGCGCCGTATGCGCGATCCTTTGCCCCGGCTGTGCAGCATGGGATTGAGGAACACGGCTACCCAGCCGCGTGGCCGTGCCTCGCCCTTGGGTATGAGCAGCCTGTGGACAAATTTCTTTAGCCCAGGGTTGTTTTTGATGAAAGAAGAAACAGACATACTTAGGGAACAAAGTAACACAATATGGGACAAATTGAGCCTTATGTGGCTGTAAATAAAAGAAGTAGGAATAATTAAGACTTATTTCATAAATTTGTCTTTTAATTGGGAGGTGGCATTAAAATACATTGTAATGCGAGGCATTGCGATAGCATAAATACTATACTTACTAACAACCTTTCACAACTTAGAAAAAACGAATGACCATTAAATTGAAGTATGCGCTTTTTTTCGTATTTCTATTAGTTACAGAGATCTCGACGGCGCAGGAGTCTATGATGCAGGATGTTTCTTATCCCTTCCTGGAAAAGCTGGTAACGGCCGCC
>CAIVKT010000134.1 GCA_903906615.1 uncultured Bacteroidota bacterium
CCGTTAAAATAAGCGGAACAGAAAATGATATAATACTTACCGCAACAGCAACCTGTATTTCCCGCAGCGATATTTTTCTACCCAGCAATTCAGGGGACCTGCCGATCATTAACGAGGCTATAAATACAGCTATGACGAGGTAGATAAACATCAGGATCCACCCGGTGCCTAATCCCCCGAAAAAAGCATTAACCTGCATACCGATCAACATGCCTATTGCAGAGAGCGGCATATAACTATCGTGCATACCCGTTGTTGTACCGGCAGGTACTGCCATATTTATGCCGCTGTAAAAACCTGAATAGTAGCCGCCGAACCTCACTTCTTTACCCTCCATATTTCCCATTGGCTGGGCAATACCCATAACCGCCAGGTGCCCATTCCCGCCTACCTCGCTTGATATGATCGGTAGGGAAGTCAGTATAAGCCCTCCCATCATTACGAAAAAGATCATGTAGCTGAACCGCTTTCGGTTGAGGTGTTTACCTATAAAAAAGATGAAGGCCAAAGGCAATAGCAATAAAATGACTACATGCACAATAAAAGTAAGAAAGTTGGGATTTTCAAATGGGTGCGCATCGTTAGCGCCATAAAACCCGCCACCATTAGAACCAAGTTCCTTAATAGGTATCATCGCTGCCGCAGGGCCTAATGCCACGTGCGTTGTATCTCCCTGCAAAGTAACTATTTCCTTTGGGCCATTAAAGGTCATAGGTGTACCATTGAACATAAATATAACAGCCACTACAATACACAAGGGTAATAATATCCGTGTACAAGACCTGATGAAATCATTATAGAAATTACCAAGCGTGACTGATGAGTTTGAAGCAAGACCCCTCACGATAGCCACCCCGGCACATAAACTTGTAGCAGCGCTCACAAACTGCAAAAACGTAAACACACTTAGCTGTGATAAATAAGTGACACCCGTTTCACCCGAATAGTGCTGCAAATTGGTGCTTGTCAGAAAACTGATGGCCGAGTTAAGCGCAAGCGTCCATTCCATATCCGGCACATGTGCCGGATTGAGAAAAAGGTGGCCCTGTATCAACAAAACAACAAAGGCAAAAACAAACCAGAATAACTGTATCAGCAGCAAGGTGGATAGGTATTTCTTCCAGTCCATTTCCTTGGCCGGATCAATATGGCATACCTTAAAAATAAACCGCTCCAACGGCAGCATAAAATCAAGAAAGTTCTTTTCATTGCCATAAGTCTTCTTCATCAGCGTTGCAACAGGAAATGCAAGCAGCACAGCGCTTATAAAAATCAACAATGAACCTATAATGTGTACCCCCATGATCTTATATTTTTTTAAAAACGCACAATTATATCCGATGCAGCAGAAAACTGGTTCTTTTTAGTACCCAGGTCGTATGCTGTTATATTGTTTCCACCCACGGTATAATCGTATCTTATTTCGGGCCTGATGAACAGCCAGCTTGTAAAATAATGTATGAAGCCAACAGTATGGCTTAAATAAGTAGTAGTAAATCCTGTTCGCCATCCATTCATATCGTTCATGTATTCATTCCTGATGGAGATGTAGCTTTTATCTTTATGCCCGATAAGCACCTGGAAATAATTGACAGCACCAATGGCTCCTGAGATACCCGGAATAATAGCCCCCGGCCCTCCCCCGGCCCCATATTGCACAGGGCCATAGCTTGCTGAACCACCCGTAGCGGCATCCCGCTCCCACTCATAATAGGCTTCGGTCATCATATGAACACGGTCACTGAATTTATGCCCCCATGTGCCCGCAACCATTTGCAGGTCATCATGCCCGTTGGTATATTTCCAGTTAGGGCCAAGAGAATTGATCCCTATCCACAAGCCATCATTATTATTGGGGGAAACCCAGCGCAGAAATGCCTGCCCGTTAATGGAGGAGGAATTGGTCCACACAGACATATCATTGCCGCCATGCACCGCAAATTCAATTTGCCAGTGGGCATTTAGTCTTATTGTGGACTGAATACCGGTCAAGGTAAAAGGATCATAAGAAAACATGACCGAATGGGTAAACAGGTAATTGTCGGTAGCGAGCTGGGCTTCTATATCAGGCGGCGACACAAAACGACCTACTTTCAATACCATCCCTTCTGCGATTTTAGGAAAGTAGAGC
>CAIVKT010000135.1 GCA_903906615.1 uncultured Bacteroidota bacterium
ATAGGATGTTAGCGAAATCCAATATTGCTTTAATCTGCATATTGGCATGTATGCTCGGGCTGCTCATATCGCCTTTAATTCTATCGGTATTTACCTTCCTGTATGGCGTGAACGCCCTGCGCGATGTGCCGCTAAAAAAGTGGCCGCGCAACAGGTGGTGGCTGCTGGGCATGGCGTGGATAGCCTGTTATGCCCTTACCTGGTTTTGGAGCGAGGATAAGCACCACTGGGGCAGCGAGCTACAGATATTATTGCCTGCCATGCTGCTGCCGCTGGCTTACATACACATGCCTGTGCTATCTGCCCGGCAGGTAAGCATTATGAATACGGGTGTATGCCTGATATTGCTGGGTGGCATCGCCTACAGCCTTTCCTTCCTGGCGAAAGATCCTGATCTCTATATTGCCCAATACGGCTACTCTCACCTGCTGCCTACGCCCTGCGAGCAAGACCATATACGCTTCAGTTTGGCCATAGTGCTGTCCATGATCTGGTGTGTGTATTCGTGGCCGCAGCTGCAAAGCCGTGTGGTGAGGTGGGTAGTGGGCATCAGTATGGCCATCATGGTGGTGTACCTGCATATCCTGGCTGCCAAGGTAGGTATCGGTGCAGTGTACCTTTTCTTCGTTTGCTGGGGCATTTATATAGCGATAGCGCGCAGGCGGTGGGCAGGTTTGCTGGTGATCGTGGCCATACCTGTGGTGGTATTGCTTTCCATAAAGTTCATACCCACATTTGATATGCGGCAGCAATACCTGCATTATAGCTGGGTGATGCTGGAGCAAAAAGACAAATCGGGCAACTACGGGGATATTAACCGGATGTACTCCTACAAGATCGCATTGAGGCTGATCAAACAGCACCCAATGGGTGGGGTAGGTGCGGGCGACATCATGGCCGAAATGAAGAATGGCTATGCGCAGTGGCACCCACAGGTAGATGAAAAGAGCGTGCTGATACCGCATAACCAGTTCCTGGTGGTGGCCCTGGCCTGTGGCATACCGGCTATGCTCCTCTTTGCGGCATGGGTATTCTTGCCGCTGGTGTGGCTGCGCAGGAACAGGCAGAGCTTTTTCTTTTTCGTGGTATGGCTGATACTGCTGGTGGAACTGATGATAGAGCCTGTGCTGGAGATACAGAACGGTGTATTTGTGTACCTGTTCTTCCTGCTGCTGTTTTTGGCGGAGATGAGAAGAGCTGGTGGGTTACTTCCTGAGTTGAAATAATACCCCAAAAAATCAAATTCTGTGTTAGGGGAAAATTGCTCGCAAAGGGCGCAGAGGTTTATTTATAAAGAACGTTTTAAGTTCTCAAAGGCAAATTAATGACAATTTTAAAGTACAATCAGTATGGCTATTACGCAGCCTTATGCTTGAATAATTGCCGCCTTACATCTTTGGTGATCTGGTCGCCGGTGTATTTTATGTGGCCGTGTATCTTGCGCACATACCCAAAATAATCTTTTTGCAAACGGACGAATAACAGCAGCAGTATCACCAGTGTGAATGCGCACATGGTCACTGATACTTCCAACTCATTGCCTATGTATAAAAAAATAAAGGAAGTAGCCAGCAGCAGAATACATAAGATAAACAGGAGCAAGGGCAGCCCGGAATCTACTTTGCGTATCCTTGAAGTGATCACTACTTTGGTGTTGTTGCCTTCATCCTCCAGTTGCAGCTCCGTGATCGGAAAGGAGCGCTCCTCGGCCGTCTCCTCTGTGTGCGGTAATACAGTGAGCAAATGATCGTCCTCCAGCACCTGGAAATCGAGGTCGTGTATCTTTATATGATTGCCGATAAGCTTGTACCCCAACAATTCCTTTGGTATGGAAAAATTGTAGTGATGCGTGCGGGTAAAAAACATGTCTACGGTTTTGGATATATACCTAAAGGTAGCTATTAAACAAAACCACAGAGCGTAAATAGGGTAATTAACAGTAAGTTAACCCCTCATGAGCGTTTGGCCAATTTGGCGAGTATTTCTTTATCCTCAGCCGACAGGTTTTTGGGAACAACAATATGCACGCTCACATAGCTATCGCCGCGCTGCTTGGGGTTGCTGTATTCGGGCATACCCATTTCCTTTAGCCTGAAGACCTTATCGCTGTCGGTGCCTTCGGGTATATTTATCTTGATCGTCTTATCTATGGTTTGCACGGCCAGTTTGCCCCCAAGTATAGCAGTGTAGGCATCAAGTGGCTGATCGAAGTACAGGTCATCGCCTTTGCGCTCAAAGCGGGGGTGCTTTTGTACATGGATAGTGATGAAGAGGTCGCCATTGGGGCCGCCATTCATGCCTGGGCCACCCTTTTCTTTCATGCGCAGTATTTGACCATCTGCTATGCCCGGCTTTAATTTCAGGTTCAGTGTTTGGTTGGCTAAGTTCACCTGCCTGCTGGTGCCGTTAAAGGCTTCTTCGAGGGTGATGGTGGTTTCGGCCTGGTGGTCTTCGCCCTGCCGCTGCATACGCCCGCGCTGCTTGCTGCTGCCGCCAAAGCCGCCGCCCGCGCCACTGCCAAATACAGACTCAAAAAAATCGGAAAACTGGCTTTCCTCGCTGGAATAAAATTGTTGCCCACCCTGCCTTCTGCGGGATTGCTGCCCGAAATCATTAGGGAAGCCCTGGCCCTG
>CAIVKT010000136.1 GCA_903906615.1 uncultured Bacteroidota bacterium
ATGCCACATCCTTACAGCTTTGCAGTAAAGAATTGGGCTACAGCTATAGGTCTAAACATTTCCTCTTCGGATAACCCCCAAAAGAAAGGATACTACGGCCAGTACCAAAAGTATGTAAATGATGTTGCCGGCGTGCCAGGCAAATTCACCGAGTAGCCAGCCAATAATGAGGATAACAGCGATGATATACAGTAAGGATCTCATAATGTTGTGTTTTAGTTATGAGAGTTCTAATAATTATTGTGCCACCAGCTTGCTCAAGGGTAATTGGCTGCCTGTGCTTCATTCATTATTCGTGATACTTCAAAATAGTGATGATGGCCTTTGTATGTATAGCTCAATAATGCTACCCCATTGTACTGCTTCGGTGGTCGCGATGTATTTGGCTGCTGTTGTTGCGGAGGTTCATTCGGATTGTAGTATTCATTCTTAGTGATGTTCTCATTGATCTCCAACGTAAGCTTATTTTTTGACCGGGTCAATTTAGTATTTCCATTTCTAAATGAGTTGTTCTCCCCAACTTTTATTGCAAATGGCTTTTTACCTATCCATAATGTATCTGGCACAGGCTCTTTCTTATACTTCGAAAACTCAATGGTAAAGCCATACCTGTCACCGCTCCTACCTGCTACGCCACCGCTCCATCGTTGATGTGTTGAGTTGATCAGTTTTACCGACTGCGCAGTTGCACTGCATACGACAGACATAGCCAAGAGAAAATATACAGATAGTGCTTTCATTATTCAGAATATTTAGAGGAATGCCAGTCCCATTTGTATCAGCCCGATCACAAAGCCCAGCACGCCGCCAATCAGCTCTATAAAACGAAACTCTTTCTTCATCACCGACAGCAATATCTGTTCCAGTTTGTCAGACGAGAAATTGCTTACCTTTTCGGTCACCATTTTCTCTATATCTATCTTACTGCTCAGCGAGCTGGTGTATTGCGCTATGATCTCCGGCAGCAATATCTCTATTTCCTCCAGCATCCCTTCCTTGATCTTATCCAGCGTGCCTGTGCCTACAAACATAGAGATCACCGGCATCTTCTCTTTCAGTTTCACCTGTAGGAAATTGTCGAGGTGCTTTTCTATGGTAGGGGTCAGGCCGCTAAGCATAGCAGGGTCTTGCAATTGCACCGCTATCTCATCAAAATGAATGAGTTCAGAGGCCACCATCACACCCAGTTTCTCGGCTACCTGCCTCTGCCGCTTAGGAAAGATGCCCTGTATCTTAAGTCCTAAAAAATTAATAGGCTTGCGGGGATGGAACAGCATGAAAATCGCTATCCATGTAGTGAACCATCCGGTAAATGCCGCAATAAAAGGTTGCAGCCAAAACATAATTGTATTCATAGCCATTGCACGGGTTCAATAACACTTAAAGGTTGCCTATCAGTTTCTTAAGGTACACGCCATAGCCGCTTTTCATGTACAGCGTAGCCAGCTTGTCCATCTGCGCGTCATCTATCCAGCCATTGCGGTAGGCTATCTCTTCTATACACCCTATTTTCAGGCCCTGTCGTTTTTCTATCACTTCTATAAATTCGCCTGCTTCGATCAATGAGTCGAAGGTGCCGGTGTCCAGCCATGCGGTGCCTCGGTCCAATACACCCACTTCCAGCTTTCCTTTTTCAAGATATACCTTGTTGATGTCTGTGATCTCCAGCTCACCTCGGTGAGATGGCTTTATCGCTTTCGCAATAGGTACTATATCATTATCATAAAAATAAAGCCCCGGCACAGCAAAGTGCGACTTCGGATGCTCAGGTTTTTCTTCTATGCTGATGACCTTATTGTTCTTATCAAACTCCACCACGCCATAGCGCTCCGGGTCTTGCACCTGGTACGCAAATACCACAGCGCCATCCGGGTTTGCTTTCTTTTTCAGCAGCGTACCCATACCTGATCCGTAAAAGATGTTATCGCCCAGCACCAGCGCGGCAGGGGAGTTGCCCAAAAAATCGGCGCCCAATATAAAAGCCTGTGCCAGCCCTTCGGGGCGGGGCTGCACCACGTACTCAAAACGGCAGCCTATCTGTGAGCCATCGCCCAGCAGTTTCATAAATGCAGGCTGGTCCTCTGGTGTGGTGATGATGAGTATCTCGTTGATGCCCGCCAGCATTAATGTAGATAGCGGGTAGTAGATCATCGGCTTGTCAAATACCGGCATCAACTGCTTGCTCACGGCTATCGTCAATGGGTACAACCTCGTGCCGGATCCCCCGGCCAATATAATTCCTTTCATTAGTGCGTGTATTGCTTTTCGTAATATTTTTGATAGTCACCCGATGTAACATGATTCAGCCATTCTTCATTTGCCAGGTACCAATCTATCGTTTTGCTCAGGCCCTCTTCAAAGGTAACCGAAGGGTACCAGCCCAGCTCTTTATTTATTTTGCTGGCATCAATAGCATATCGGCGATCGTGTCCCGGCCTGTCTTTGATGTAGGTGATGAGCTTAGCCGATGTACCCGGCTCGCGGCCCAGTTTGGCATCCATTTCCGTGCATAGCAACTTCACCAGTTCTATATTCTGCCATTCATTGAAGCCGCCTATGTTATAGGTTTCTCCGTTCCTGCCGCCATGGTACACCATATCTATAGCCCTTGCGTGGTCTACCACATACAGCCAGTCGCGGGTGTACTTGCCATCGCCATATACAGGTAGTGGTTTGTTGGTGCATATGTTGTTGATGAACAGCGGTATCAGTTTCTCCGGGAAATGATTTGGCCCGTAATTATTAGAGCAGTTGGTGATCACAAATGGCAGGCCGTACGTATTGCCATAGGCCCGTACAATGTGGTCTGATGCAGCCTTGGAAGCAGAGTAGGGCGATTGTGGATCGTAAGGTGTTGTCTCTAAGAAAAAACCTTCTGCCCCCAGCGAGCCGTACACCTCGTCTGTAGATACGTGATAGAAACGCTTACCCTCGGTATTTCCCTTCCATGCCGCCCTTGCTGCATTCAGCAGGGTAGCAGTGCCCATCACATTAGTCTGTATAAAGGCATTAGGGTCTGTTATAGAACGGTCTACATGGCTTTCTGCGGCCAGGTGTATCACTCCGTCAAAATTATATTTATCAAACAGGCTGGTGATGTGTGCTGTATCGGTGATGTCGCCCTTTTCAAAAATATAGTTAGGCAGGTTTTCTATATCTTCGAGGTTCTCCAGGTTCCCGGCATAGGTCAGCGCATCAAGGTTCACTATCCTATAGTCAGGATACTTGGTTACAAATAGCCGTACCACAT
>CAIVKT010000137.1 GCA_903906615.1 uncultured Bacteroidota bacterium
GCATATGGCACAAAGCACCTGGTACTCACCGGCATAGCCACCGGCGGCGTGGTATTGTCTACCCTCATAGAAGCGGCGGATAAAGACTACCAGATGACCGTAATAGAAGACTGCTGCGCCGATGGCGATGAAGAAGTGCACCGCGTGCTGACCACCAAGATATTCTCCAAAAGGGCCGAAATAGTGAATTTGGAAGGCTGGAGCAAGATGTAAGCAGGGATGGTTTGAAATTCGTTACATTCGTCCATTAATTAACAGGATAAAAGAAACAAACATGAAAGCTACACTGCAAACAAATAAGGGTGATATAGTGATCGATTTTTTTGAAAAAGAAACACCGGAGACCGTTGCCAATTTCATTAAGCTGGCAAAGGCCGGGTTTTATGATGGCGTAAAGTTTCACAGGGTAATCAAGGGCTTTATGATACAGGGCGGTGACCCGCTGACGAAAGACGACACGAGAATTTCGGCATGGGGCACTGGTGGCCCTGGCTATAAGTTCGATGATGAGATCACTACCACCAATAGCAACCATGCGGGCACTATCTCTATGGCCAATGCCGGCAGGAATACAAATGGCAGCCAGTTTTTCATCAACCTCGGCAACAATGATTTCCTTAACTCCAAGCATACCGTGTTTGGCCATGTCACATCAGGTATGGAAGTAGTGAAGAGCATTGAGGCAGCACCTACTGCTGCCGGCGACCGCCCATTGGAGCATGTGGTGATCAATAGTGTAGTGGTAGAAGAATAACATGCACAGATCTTCCATAACTAAAACACCCCGCAATTGCGGGGTGTTTGCATTGTAATAAATCCCTATTATATTCACGAAAAAATAAAAAGCATTTTATGAGAAATCCGCAACTATTATTCCTTTCTAGCTTGCTCTTGTTACAAGTTGCCTGCAAAAAAAGCACATCAACTACGCCCACTACCCCTGTGACACCCACACCTGTTACCAGCCCATACTATTTTACATTCAAGCTTGATACTGCCAGCTATAACCTTACAGCCAACAATCCGCAGTACGACTATGGCTATACCTTTGAGGTAGGTGGTTACCAGGACGCAGCATCCGCATTTTATCCATCCATTGGCCTCACCTTCGATTGGCGCCACATAGATACAGTAAAGGAAAGTGATGTACTGGGACTTGCAGGCAAAACAATTTACTTTAACGATACGAACATACACCCTACTATTACTTTTGACAAAGATGCTTCATCGGATATATCTTATTCAGCAGACACCGCTAATACAGCCTACAATGTGAAGATCACCGGTGTAACCTTTTTAAAGAAAGATACTGTTTTAGGGTACCCTGTAAGAACATATGTGATGACAGGTTCCTGCTCGGCGGTATTATATGTTGGAAGCTCGTATAGTATTCTTTCAGCAGGTACATTCAAATTCGTTATTTCGAGGAATGACCTGTAATAAGTACTCGGTTTTGCATATACCTGCGTTTTTACCATTACTTTATGCTTATTGTACCTACATTGCATTACTAAATTTTTCCCTCATTTTATGAGTAATTATATCAAAGCAGTCATCGCCTTCCTGGCGCTGGTGTACTCTATACACGCAGGTGCGCAAACAAAATATACCGTGAGCGGTACTATAAGAGATAAGAAAAACGGCGAAACACTTATAGGCGCCACTATAAGGGTGGCCAATAATGCCACACTCGGCACTACCACTAATGAGTATGGCTTTTACTCCCTCACCCTGCCCACAGGCAATTATAAACTGCTGGTAGACTACGCCGGCTACCAGGAACAGGAAATAAATGTAACGCCCGATAAACATACAGGCATGGATGTATCTATGCCCGCACAGGAAACCCAGCTGAAAGAAGTAACTGTGAGCAGTAAAGCAAACAAGATCACCTCAGCGCAAACAGGCATGGACAAGCTGGACATCAAAGAGATCAACATGGTACCCGTAATCTTTGGCGAAAAAGATGTGCTTAAAACCATCCAACTGCTTCCCGGCGTACAATCGGCGGGAGATGGCAGCAGTGGCTTCTACGTGCGTGGCGGCGCAGCCGACCAGAACCTTATACTGCTGGATGATGCACTGGTGTACAATCCATCGCACCTGCTCGGCTTCTTCTCTACTTTTAATTCAGATGCGATAAAGGACGTAACCATATATAAAGGCACCGCGCCTGCACAATACGGTGGCCGCCTATCCAGCGTACTGGATGTGAAGATGAATGACGGCAACGACCAGGACTACCACATCAGCGGCGGCATAGGGCTTATATCTTCCAAGCTGGATGTGGAAGGCCCTTTGGTGAAGGACGAGGGATCTTTCCTCATCACCGCCCGCCGTACCTATGCCGATCTTTTCCTGAAGCTATCCAACGATACCACCACAAAAAAAACCAAGCTTTATTTTTACGACCTCAATGCCAAGCTCAACTACAAGCTATCTAAAAAAGACCGGCTCTATCTCTCCGGCTACTTTGGGCAAGACGACCTGGGCCTGGGTTCCATCTTCGGCATCAACTGGGGCAATGCTACCGGCACACTTCGCTGGAACCATCTCATCACCGACAAGCTGTTCTCCAACCTATCGCTCATCTACAGCGACTATAGCTACAATATTAATGTAAACGCCTCCGGCATCAGCGCCAATATCCGCTCCGAGATCCGCGACTGGAATGTGAAGGAAGAATTAGAACTGTTTGCCAACCCGAATAATTCCATTCGTTTCGGGTTCAGTTCTGTATACCACACCATTACACCGGGAGAGGTATCCGGCAGTGGCATCACGGCCATTAACCAGCCCGATAACCACACCTGGGAAAACGCCATCTACATCACCAATAGCTGGAAGGCATCAAAGAAATGGAATGTCGATTATGGTATCCGCCTCAGCGCCTTCTCTGTGTTGGGCGGCTCCAATCTTTACAACCTCGATGCCAATGGCAATATCCTCGACACACTGCACTATAGCAGCGGGCAGATCGTAAAGACCTATGTGATACCCGAGCCGCGCATATCGGCCAGCTACATCCTCAATGAAGTATCTTCCATTAAAGGCTCTTACGACCACAACTCGCAATACCTGCACCTCATCAGCAATTCCATATCCAGCAACCCTACCGATAAATGGGTGGCCAGCAACAACATCATAAAGCCGGAGCAATCCGACCAGGTATCCATAGGCTATTTCCGCAGCCTGCAAAATGACCACTACGAATTCAGCGCGGAAACCTACTACAAGTACATGCAGCACGAAATAGACTACCGAGATGATGCTAATATTGTGAACAATAATGCCATCGAACCCGAGCTTTTGTTTGGCAACGGCAGGGCCTATGGCCTGGAGCTGAACATGCGCAAGAAATACGGCAAGTTCACCGGATGGCTGTCTTACACACTATCCCGCACTGAGCTGAAGATAGATGGCATTAACAATGATACATGGTATTCGGCATCTCAAGACCGTAGGCACAATCTATCAGTAGTGGGTATTTACCAGATCTCTCCAAAGTGGACCGTATCCTCCGATTTCGTGTATTATTCCGGTAATGCGGTTACCTTCCCCAGTGGAAAGTATACTTTGAACAATGGGTTTCCGGGCACGGCATCTGTGAACAATAACTACCTCCTGTATACCGACAGGAATGGTGGCCGTATGCCGTCTTACAACAGGCTCGACATCAGCGCGACCAAGCAATTGAAAAAGCATAAGAAATTCTCATCAGAAGTAACATTCGGTGTGTACAACGTTTATGGGCATGAGAACCCCTACATCATTCAATTCCGTACAGACCCGAATGACCCAAACAGAACGCAGGCGCTGCAAACATCTTTATTCCGCTGGGTACCTTCTATCGCCTACAACTTTAAATTCTAAGCTCCATGAAACCATCTACATATTTTCCGTTCTCTGCCTTCATCCTCCTTCTATCTTTTTCATCCTGCCAGAAGGTGATCAAGGTGAACCTTAACAATGCTGCCTCGCAATACGTTATCGAAGCCAACGTTACCGATCAGCCGGGGCCGTATACAGTAACCATCACCAAGTCTGTGAACTTCGACCAGGATAATACCTACCCTACTGTAAGCGGCGCTACTGTTGTGATCACAGACAACACAGCTAATGTGACCGACACGCTTAAAGAAGCAACACCGGGCAACTACAACACAAGCGTACTTACAGGTGTTTCGGGCCATAAATACTCCCTCTATGTAAATACCGCTTCCAATACATTCACTTCATCATCTACTATGCCATCTGCAGTGCCGCTGGATAGCCTGTACACACAACTATCTCCATTCGGGAGCAGGCGCGAGGTAGTGCCTGTATATACCGACCCTGTGGCCAAAGGCAACAACTATCATTTTGTAGAAGTGAAGAATGATTCGGTGCTATCTGCCATTTACATCCGCAACGACAACCTGGTGAATGGCAGGCAGATAAGCGAGCCGCTCAACGGCAGCGATGGCGGCAGCCCAGTGCTTCCGGGCGATGTGGTGGTGGTTTACTTAGAATGTATTGATTCGGCGGTATACCAGTATTTCTATGGCTTGCAGCAATCCGGCAACGCCAACTCTGCTTCTCCCGCTAATCCTGTAAGTAATATAACCGGTGGTTGCCTCGGCTACTTCAGTGCGCATACAGCAAGTGCTAAGAGCGTGGTGGTACAATAAGAGATAATATTGGTGATATCAATTGCTCAGCTCGCACACATGCTTTGCTCAGGAAGTTTGCTCTAATTTTATTTCTTTACCCGTCTTTATTATTTCCTCGATAAAAGGATCTCCCTTTTCGAAATAGGCCGAGTTAAATATATGCGGTTCAATGTCTACAAA
>CAIVKT010000138.1 GCA_903906615.1 uncultured Bacteroidota bacterium
GAAATAACACCCACGCGATAGCGTGGACATTAGCGCTCCCTCGCCTTCGGAGAGGGCTGGGGAGAGGTCAAACACAGCTAAAGAAATAAGAAAATCTGAAATGCGCAATGCCTCTATACCCGCTTTTAGAAAATCTATATACTTAGCGCCACAGTATATACCTCATACCCTATCTTTGCCCCTAAAACAACTCAACATGAAACGTCATTCAACCGCCGTTTGGAACGGCTCCGGTAAAGAAGGCAGTGGCTACCTCACCTCACAAAGCACTGTGCTCAACAAAACCCAGTACTCCTACAAAAGCCGTTTTGAAGACGGTATAGGCACCAACCCCGAAGAACTGATAGCCGCAGCACATGCCGGCTGCTATACGATGAAGCTTACTTTCATACTCGGCGGCGCGGGCTTTACACCTGAGTCGCTCGAAAGCCGTTGCGACATCACCCTCGACAATGGTGAGATCACCAAGAGCGAAATGGAAGTGACCGGTAAAGTACCTGGCATCACCGAAGAGCAGTTCAAACAATATGTGGAAGAAGCCCGTGCAGGCTGCCTCATAGGCCACCTCTTCAAATGCGAGATCACCGCCAACGGCCACCTCGCATAACCCAATCTTTCTCTTTTTGAAAGCCTCGCAAATGCGGGGCTTTCTGTTTTAAGTTAATTAATTCCAATTGCACTTCAAATCGGCATTAAACGTGCCTTTGCGAACTTAAAACACCATCTGTGCAAACATCTTTGCGCCCTTTGCGAGGGCTTTTCTCGTGGGAATTTGATATTTAATTGGTATAAAATTCCAAACAACCCATCATATCCAAATATGTACCTTTACAAAAACACCACCGCATGAAGCTACTCCTTTCCGCCCTTTTGCTATGTCCTTTCATTTGCGGCGCACAAAATATCCATAAGAAAGACCTCATAGGCAAGTGGTACATACAGCGCATGGTGCAGAACGGCAACGTGGTCATAGACCGCTCCGATGAAAATGCCGGGCTGCAAACAGCCATAAAAAGAATGAGGCAAAACACCGGCTATACTGCCGATGATAGCCTCGCTGTTGTGGATAATTACCACGAAAAGATAAAGACAATGGACAACATATTTATGGCCTTTTACGATGATGGCCATCTTGAAATGACCAATATGTATGGCGGCGGCCAAGCTATAAAAGACCAGCCCAAAACAGGCACCTATAAGTTGGATGAAGCCACAGGCATACTTACCATTACAGCAGATGGTCGCGATGACGATATGAAAGCATCCATGCACGACAACATGCTGGTACTAAGCGTTGATGAGACTTATGTAAAAGTAACTATGGAGTGGAAGAAGAAGTAGCAGGAAGTCATTATTACAAGAAAACCCTTAAATTTGTAGGTATAGATAAATGATTGCGTATGAATGCCGCTGAAATAAGAACAGACCTCTTGAACAAGATAGAAACAATGAACATTGCTGAATTGAAAGAGTTCTATGGTGTGCTTCAAAACTACTTCAACAGCAGCGCAGATGAAGAATGGAACAACCTGACTGCTCCACAAAAAGCCAAAATAGAAAAAGGGATAGCACAAGCCGATGCGGGTATCACAAAGCCACTTCACGAAGTGACGGGCAGACTGCGATACTCTTGAACTACTTACTTGCAAACTATGGTTGTAAATGAGCGAATGACGAACTATGATCGCTCTTGTTGATTTCATTGCGTTGCCAGCCCTGCGCGAGATGCCGATTGAAAATCGGCCTTATCTGTAGTACCGGATGCCCTTCGGAACATCCGGCACAACGGGGAAAACACCCTACGAATTATTAAGGCTACCAACTGGCAGCCTTTTTTTGTTATCTTTATTTTATGGCTGAGAAGATTTTATTTATTCTAATTCTATTTTTCATTTGTATAGGATGTGAGCAGCGTAAACCGTGGCAATGTGAAGAAAACGGAGTTGTTTACGATACATGCTATCAAACATGGCATGAAGCGCACAATATTGGTGCTTGGCGAAAAATTAAAGGTAAGGACACTGTTGATATGGAGAGCCGCATGATTCCACCGTCGCCGGAAATGATGGAACAAATCAGACAGCGTGAATTAAAAGAGAACAAAAGACATTAGCCTACCATCCCAAATTTAAAACTGAGCCACGACGCGTTTCTTGTCCCAACTGGTATATAGTTACCCAAAAAATCTATGCGAGTATAGGTTGGAACTATGATTTATAATGACAAGGAATGATGACCATAATTTTGCTAATACTCCTTTAAGGCATCAATAGTGGCCCTGCGCAACCCCACCAGAGCAAACTACCCACCACAATACCCATGAAGCCCGCAAGGGCTGTAGTACACCGCTGCCGGGCTGGGAGAAACCTAAAGACAAGCCATACAGCCAGCACACCAAGCACGCCACAAGCAATATCCAAAGACCAAGGGTACAGGCCGAAGTGAACGGAGACCTTGTACAGGTTCCGTTGTGCGCGATGTTCCGCTTCAGCGGGCATCGCGTACTACCAATAACAGGCGATTTGCAATCGCCGGCTCGCGCCGATGAGGTAACAACATCACCGCACCACCACCACTCGCACCGTTTGTTGCGTACCTCCATCATCTGCTTTATACACCCCCACATACACACCAGCTGCCAGCGCGGCAGGCAGCCGCACATCTGTAGCGCCGCTTGCCAACTTATACGCTGCCACCTGCTGCCCTACCATATTATACACTACAAAGCTACCTGCCTCGGGTGCTGGTATAGTTACTGCGCCACTTGTAGGGTTGGGCCATACCATAAACTCTGTCATCATGAGCTTGCCGAACGGCACACCCAGCGATGCCAGCCCACACACCGCCAGGCTGGAACCTGAGGAGGTTACCGCACGTACATCTTTAGTACCAACGAAAAATATGTTATCACAACTGTCAATACACAAATCAAAAACATATACTTCTGCTGCAGTTGCCAGACCATTATTTCCTGTAGAATCCCCACTACCAGGCGGTATGCCATCGCCGGCATAGGTGGTAATGATACCTGATGTAGCATCTACCCTGCGTATACGCGAATTTTGCTCATCAGCAATATACATGTTATCTCGTCTGTCGAATGCTATGCGCATAGGCAGGCTAATTCCTGCTGCGGTTGCAGGTCCACCATCGCCACTGTAACTCCCACCAATGCCTGATGTTGGCCCGATGCCTGCTACAGTAGTGATACCCCCCGTAGTAGCATCTACTCGCCTTATTCTGTTGTTGTTGACTTCGGCGATATAAATATTATCGTGACTGTCTACAGCTACGCCCTGCACACCGGCAAGTAAGGCAGCTGTGGCAGGACCGCCATCACCGGCATAACTACCAGTACCTACTGTTGGAATGCCTGCTACAGTAGATATGATACCAGTAGCGGCCGTTATTTTGCGAACGGTATTTGTAAAAAATTCTGCCACATATAGGTTGCCTTCCCTGTCCAGCGCTATCCCTCTTGGTTGGGCCAACTCAACACTTGTTGCCGGACCACCATCGCCGCCATATACACTTGGTGCGCCTCCAGCAATAGTAGTAATAATACCTGTAGCCAAATTCACTTGTCGTACTCTGGTTCTGCTGTCCGATATGTATAAATATTCCACTCCATCCAGGTTGTTTACACATAATCCACCTATACCTTCCTGTAAATTAGCAGCAGTTGCAGGAATATTATCGGTAGTATCTTCGCTACTAATACTTCCTGCAATAGTAGTGATAATACCACTCGTAACACTTATTTTTCTAACTCTATCATAGTCACCTACATATAAATTGCCAGAATCATCCCTGCAAATAGCTGTAAGACTTAAGAATGCTGTCGTACTTGCTGAGCCGCCATCTCCAGAATACGCGGCAGTACTATTACCTGCTATGTGTAAAATGTATTGCGCACACACTTGGTTACTGTATAGCGCTATAGTGAGCGCTAAAAAAAATAGTTTTTTCATGGCTATAATTTGATTAATTAGGTTGATACTGAGAAGACAGCAAGAAAAGCCATGCCCCAAAATATTCGGTTTGGATGTTATGCCGTTACGAGATTTAATTGGGTTATCTAATGCTCCAATTTGCCCTCATTCATTAATAAAAAATTAAGAAATGTTTTTTAATTGTGCAATAGCTTTTTATAGCTATAAGGAAAAATATCTTGAAACACAAAACAAATTACTATTTATCACAACAACTTTCTTTTTGGCTGTTGGTCTTATCACTAGCAACAATCTCGCGCAGAACAGACAACATCAATTATAGTCAAACCCAATACCCGCATAGAAATTTCGTCTTGGCTCGCATTAATTAATAGCAGACCTTTGTGCCATCGAAGCCCGTTTTCCGGTAGTCTTGCTTTGTGGTCTTTGTGGTCGGCTTTGTGGCCTTTGTGGTAAAAATTCCAAATCCCCCTTCAAAAAAATGTGACATCGAATGGGACATGCAGAAAATTAAATACGACCAAAACCCTTGCCCATACGCAC
>CAIVKT010000139.1 GCA_903906615.1 uncultured Bacteroidota bacterium
CTCATCAACCTCGTTTCTATGGACCGGGAGATAAAGCCGCTGGTGCTGTTTCGCTGCACCAAAGACTTTTTTGATGCGCTTACCGAAACGGGAAACCCAATTAATTACGAAGGCTTCAGGGCAGGCTATGACAAATTCAGGGTGTATATAGATAAGACCAAGGATAAGAATGCTACACTTAAAGCGGTGAGCGAGGTGGTGAGCGCATCGGGCGGCTTCACATCTGGCATACCTGTGGTGGGGGCGTATTCGCAACTGCTGTTCTCTGGTATGGCAGAGTATATCAACTCAATAGGCCACAAAAGAAGGGAGTTGAAAACAGAGGCCGAAAAGATGTTTGCCATCACCACGGCGCTGAGCCAGTTTGCCACAGACAAGAACCAGATAGAAACAGAGTGGGACGGCATTACGCAGTCGCTCGAAGAAATGCAGGTATCCTACGACTCGGTGATGAACCGCAATATGCGTATGGTGGGCCTGGATATTTGTGATGTGGGCAACTGCTACACCAGGCAAAGCGATGCCAGCAAGCGATACCAATACCTGACCATGCTGCGCGAGAAGGCCGCAGCCCATGTGCTGGAGGAGCAGAAGAAAGATCCTAAAGAGTGGAAGGAAGAGATATACTACCAGCTGATGGATGTGCAGTCGCTGAAGATACGTTATGGGGATATAGCTTATCGCATCACCCACCACATCAATAAATACAGTACGCTGATAGCGCACTATAAAAACAATAAAGAAATAGGGGAGCGCGTAGCCAAGCTGGATGAAAAGCTGGGGCAACTGAAGTCGACCTTTGACGACACTTTTGAGCCCACACAGTATGCGCACGCTGCAACCCAAATGTATAAGGTACTATAAAGTCATCTTCAAAAACATTTGTGTTATTATGAACAATAAAATAAAATTGCGCATTGAACAATTCCTGGCAATGCTCACCTTAGGAAAAGGAAAGAATAATATGGCGATGGCCATAGCTGCATGCCTGCTCATTATACTTGCAGGCTCCTGCAAAAGCAATGATAAGCCCGCGCAGCAAACTGCTGCTATACAGCAGCCCGATTCATCGCTGATCATCAGGGACAGCCTGCAGGCGCAGTATAATGCGGCGCACAACCAGATAGATGTGATGAGCTCGCAGAATGCAGCGCTGGATAGCCAGATAAGGCAGAAGGACGCGCAGATCGCGAAGCTGGAAAAGAAAGTGGCGCACCTGTCTAAAAGCAACAAATCGTTGCTTGCACAGGTGAAAAAAGATAAAAAATTCATCAATTCGCTGAAAGATGAGCTGAGCGACAAAGCGCGCGCATTCGCAGAGAAGCTGGGGCTGCTGCAAAATGAAAGGGATGCGCTGGCATCGGCTAAGGACGACCTGATGGCGAGGTACAATAAGCTGAAGGAGCTTGGCTCCGTATTACATGCCTCCAACATCAGGCTTACAGCCATACACCTGAAACACCACGGTACCAAGGAAAAGAAAACGAGGCGCGCGCACAGGGTAGATGAGTTGAAACTTGACTTTGATATTGATGAGAACCGTATTGCTGATGATGGCACCAAGAACCTGTATATAGTGATCAAAGATCCTGTGGGTACAGTGCTTACAGATGTGGCATCGGGTACGCTTACTAAAAGCGATGGCTCGGGCATGGGTTACAGCATAGAA
>CAIVKT010000140.1 GCA_903906615.1 uncultured Bacteroidota bacterium
CTGCTTTCTATGATCCTATGCGTCAATCGCTGGCTGGCCTCGCCCATATACCTGATCTCATTATGGTTCAGCCCTTCTTTTTTAAACAGGTCGTGGCCAAGTATATCGCCCACATCCAGCGGCTGCGTACTTTCTATAAGAAAAGGCTCATGCAGGCTTTGCCATATATCGTTTCCTGTGCGCTTATGTATCCACAGGGTATCTTTCCATTGTAGCAGCAGGTAATTGAAATACCGTGTTTTCACTGCGGTCTTCTTGCTTTTTATCGGCAATAGTCCCGTAAGGTTCTCCTGATAGGCTAAACATTTCTTATGTAGAGGGCAGGCGCTACAGGCCGGGTTGCGGGGTGTGCATACTGTTGCGCCCAGGTCCATGATAGCCTGGTTATAGGCGGCGCTGTCCTTTTTGTCCAGCAATTGCTGAGCCAGCTCAGCAAATATTTTTTTGCCGCTCGTAGTATCAATAGCTTCCTCTATCCCGAAGTATCTCGCCAGCACCCTGTATACATTCCCGTCCACAACAGCATTCGGTAATCCATAAGCAAATGATGCGATCGCCGATGCCGTATAAGGCCCTATCCCTTTCAGCGCCAGCAAGCCATCATAAGTATCTGGGAAATGCCCGCCAAGTTCACTTGCAATATACCTGGCCGTATTCAGCATATTCTTGCAGCGGTTGTAGTAGCCCAATCCCTGCCATAGCCTGAAGGCATCATCATCATTAGCTGCCGCCATATCCTTCACAGTAGGGTAGGCTTCTGTAAACCGCATATAGTAGGGTAGCCCCTGCAACGCCCGTGTTTGCTGCAATATCACCTCCGATAGCCATATCCTATAAGGGTCCTGCTCGCTTTTCCAGGGCAGGCTCCGGTAATTGTCCGTCTCATGCCAGGCCGTAAGTTGCTTCGTGAAATATTTTTTTGTGCTATCGGTCATTTTCATAGAATGTTGCAAATTACGCAACGAAAGCGCACGAAATCACTGTGGATATTTTTCTTGCATAAAATGCCTTTAATCATATACTTTTGCGCATAATTTCGTAAAAAATAATGGATACTCAGCAATTGCAGGAAATGGCCACCCAGGTGCGCCGCGATATAGTAAGGATGGTGCATAAAGTGCAAAGCGGCCATCCAGGCGGCTCGCTCGGCTGTGCCGATTTTCTTACAGCCCTCTATTTCAAGGTGATGGACCGTAAGCCCGGATTTGACATGGACGGTGTGGGCGAAGACCTGTTCTTCTTATCCAATGGGCATATTTCTCCTGTATTCTATAGTGTGCTGGCGCACTCCGGTTATTTCCCGGTAAGCGAGCTCGCTACCTTCAGGCACATCAATGCGCGCTTGCAGGGCCACCCTGCCACACACGAGCATCTGCCCGGTGTGCGCATTGCCAGCGGCTCTCTCGGCCAGGGTATGAGTGTAGCATGTGGCGCGGCGCTTGCCAAGAAAATGAATAACGACAACCACATCATTTATTCATTACATGGCGATGGCGAGTTACAGGAAGGGCAAAACTGGGAAGCCATCATGTTTGCCGCCCACCACAAAATAGATAACCTCATTGCTACAATAGATTTCAATGGCCAGCAGATCGATGGCCCGACAGATAAGGTAATGGGTCTTGGCTCTCTGAAAGATAAATTTGAAGCCTTTGGTTGGCAGGTAATGGAAATGGACGGCAACGATATGGATGCAGTATTAGCCGGCCTTGCCAAAGCAAAAGCCATGACCGGCAAGGGCAAGCCCACCTGCATCATCATGCACACCATGATGGGCAAGGGCGTAAACTTTATGGAAGGCACCCATGAGTGGCACGGCACCGCCCCAAGCGATAAACAGCTGGAAGATGCACTCAATCAATTGCCTGTTACCACACACGGAGATTATTGATACAAGAAATTGAAAAAGACAATTCGCAGCCATCGCACAAACGATGGCTGTTTTTATGAAAACGCAACGCATAACTCCCACTTGTCTTCCCGAACGAAGTGAAGGACCTGCACACTACACAATTACTCACACAGGATAGGGAATATGTTCACGTAATTTTCCCCTTTCAGGCAGGGGTGGTTGCACTCGCACTGATGAACAAACGCGATCTCTCACTCCACCGGCAGCGCTATCACAAATCTGCTTCCCTTGCCCGGCTCGCTCGTGACAGTAATAGTCCCGTTATTGGCCTTAACAAATTCGTAGCACAGCAGCAGCCCAAGTCCTGTGCCTCTTTCGCCGCCGGTACCATAGGTATTATTATCCACTGACGGGGTAAATAATTTATGAAGTTGATCCGGTGTCATGCCCACACCGCTGTCGCTGATCGCCAACAGTATACGGTTATTTTCCACAGATGCGGTTATATCTATCTTGCCCCCGGTATTCGTGAACTTCACCGAATTGTTGATGATGTTCCTCATCACAATATCCATCTGTGATGGGTCGCAAAATGCAAACGCCGTTGCAGGTAGGTTATTATTGATCGTTATTTTCTTGGCATCCGCCATATCCTTTGCCAGGTAGATGTTCAGGTCGGTTATCTGGTTCAGGTCAGTGCGCTCCGGCCTTGCGGCTATGCCCTGCATATAGCCCTTGGCCCAGTTCAGCAGATTGTCCAGCAGAATATTGAGTGTCACCAGTTGCTTCGTTACATCCGGCCGCAAGCTGGCAAATTCTTCCGGCGAAATGATCTGCTCATCCAGCAATGACATCGCTGCTGTTATCGCAGTCACTGGTCCCCGCAGATCGTGAGAAAGGACAGAGAACGTTTTATCCTTAAAATTATTCAGCTCTTCCAGCCGTGCTGATTGTACTTGTATCTCTTCCTTTTGCCGCACTATTGCCGCCTTGCTTTTCTTCTCATTCTGGTTATTCCGGTACAACAATACGCTGATAAAGCCAAGCAACCCAAGCCCGGTCACTAAAGCCCATACCACTACTTGTTCTGTTCTCAGGCTGCTCAGTTCTATGGCTTTGTCTTTATTCAGCAGCGCTATCTCATTTTCTTTTTTACCCAGTTCATAATCAAATTGCAGTTGTTGTATCTCCAGGCTGCTCTTGTCATTATACACACTGTCTTTGTAGGCGAAGTAGAGCTTGTTGTATTTTAGTGCATCTTTGTCATCATGCAATTGCTCATAACAATCTTCAAGGTACTTGGCCGTTTCTGATATGGCTTGCTTCATGTGGTTTTGCTGCGCCACACCCAATGCTTTCAGAAAATAGGCTATACCCTCCTTCACCTGTCCTTTATGGGTAAGTATCTTGCCTATGCCATTACTTACATCCAAGATCACCAGCGGGTCCGGTACCTTTTGTGTTTGCTTCAATACCTCAGTATACATGACCAGCGCCGAATCATACTTTTCCATCCCAAAATATACATTGGCTATATTGCTCGAAAACTGGTTTTTCCATACCATGTCCCCCGTTGAGTCGGCAATAAGCATTCCCCTCCTGAAGTACGCTAAAGACCGGGTATAATCCTTCGCCATTCTGTACACATCGCCCGCATTGCTTATGTTCAGCAGATTTTGTTCTTTGCTATTCCTGCCTGCATCCACTGCCTCGCTTTTATGAACGTAGTCTATCGCTTTGCCAAAGTCATTCTTCATAGCATAAAGGCTGGCTATGTTGCTGTAAGCCATAGATAGCCCCGGTGTATAATTATCCTTCTCAAATGCGGTGAGCGCCTTCAGGTAGTTATTTATAGCCTCGGTATAGTTGCCTATGTCATGGTATATCCCGCCTATGCTGATGAGTGCGAAACCGGTCCCTATATTATTGTTCAGCTCATTGCACAGCTTGATCCCTTTGTTATAATATTCTATTGCCTCGCCCTGGTTTGATTGCCCGATGTATACATCGCCCATAGAAAGGTAGATATTTACGAGCTTCCTTTTATTGCCTTCTTTTTCAAATAGCAGGCGCGATCTTGTATAATACGCCAATGATCGCTCATACTCGCTCAGGTGCAGGTAAGCAAGCCCCAGGGATTGATTGC
>CAIVKT010000141.1 GCA_903906615.1 uncultured Bacteroidota bacterium
ATTGAGCTGGTTGGCGAAATATTCGTGAACGAAGTACATATCGTGCCCTCTTCGCAGTTAGTGAAAGGTGATATTTTTATGTGCGAAGCAGGTGATATTATTCCCACAGATGGTGAGATCATTGATGGTATAGCAACGATAGATGAATCTGCTATAACAGGTGAGTCGGCTCCTGTGATCCGGGAATCAGGTGGTGATAAGTCTTCTGTTACCGGTGGCACAAAAGTATTGTCGGACAAGATAAAAGTAAAAGTGACCACCGAGCCCGGCGAAAGCTTCCTGGATAAGATGATAGCGCTGGTAGAAGGAGCATCGAGGCAAAAAACGCCTAATGAAATAGCGCTTACTATATTGCTGGCGGGCTTTACACTGGTATTTATTATAGTGTGCATTACGCTCTATCCTTTTGCGCTGTATGCGAAGACACCGATACCTATATCCGCCTACATTTCTTTGTTTGTATGCCTTATACCTACTACTATTGGCGGGCTGCTTTCAGCCATAGGTATATCGGGTATGGACAGGGCGTTGCGCGCTAATGTGATCGCTAAATCGGGTAAGGCAGTGGAAACAGCGGGCGACCTTGATGTGCTGCTGCTGGATAAAACAGGCACTATCACTATAGGTAACAGGAAGGCAACTAATTTTTACCAGGCACCGGGGAGCACATTGCATGAGTTGATATACGCGGCTGTACTTAGCTCAAAGTCGGACACAACACCGGAGGGCAAGTCTATAGTAGAACTGGGTAAAAAAATGCTGGCCGATAATCCAATGGCAAGTGACAAGTTTGATAAGTATCAATCGGAAGTAACACACCAGGTCAACTTTACGGCAGAAACAAGATCGAGCGGCGTGAACCTTTCCAATGGTATGAAGATCAGGAAGGGGGCGAGCGATGCGATCAAGGCCATGGTTGAAAGAGCCGGTAATGTATTTGATAAGGAGGTATCGGATACGGTGAACCGTATAGCTGCTAATGGCGGCACGCCATTAGTGGTGATAGAGAATGATAAGGTCCTTGGTGTGGTAGAATTGCAGGATATCATCAAGACAGGTATATACGAAAGGTTTGAACGGTTGCGCAAGATGGGTGTAAAAACGGTAATGGTGACCGGCGATAACCCACTTACCGCAAAATACATAGCTGAAAAGGCCGGCGTGGATGACTACATAGCCGAGGCCAAGCCCGAAGATAAAATGGCCTATATACGTAAGGAGCAAAATGCAGGGAAGCTGGTAGCCATGATGGGCGATGGTACGAATGATGCACCTGCCCTTGCACAGGCAGATGTGGGGGTGGCTATGAACAGCGGCACCGCGGCAGCCAAAGAAGCCGGAAATATGGTAGACCTGGACAATGACCCGACCAAGCTGATAGAAATAGTAGAGATAGGCAAGCAACTGCTGATGACACGTGGCACACTGACTACATTTTCGATAGCTAATGACGTAGCCAAGTATTTTGCCATTGTGCCAGCGCTGTTCATAGCATCTATACCTGCGCTGCAGCGTATCAACATTATGAACCTGCATAGCCCGGCGAGCGCTATACTTTCTGCTATTATTTTCAATGCTATAATTATTCCATTACTGATACCTTTGGCATTGCGGGGCGTAGCTTATAAGCCGATTGGCGCCAGCGCTCTTTTGAGAAGGAATTTATTGGTGTATGGCCTTGGTGGGGTGTTGGTGCCGTTTATCGGGATCAAGTTGATTGATATCGCTGTGGCATTGTTTATGTAAAAAAATAATAGTAACCGGTAAAATTGTTTAAAAATGAAAAAGGAAATCATCCCATCATTGCTACTTACTATTGTGTGCATCCTGTTCTTTTCGGGTGTTTATCCTGCTGTGATCTGGGGCATAGCACAGGTGGCGCCGAATAAGGGAGAGGGGATCATCGTAAAGGACAAGAGTGGGAAATACTATTATTCTAACATCGGCCAGAAGTTTACGGCAGATAAGTATTTCTGGTCGCGCCCCTCGGCAGTCAATTATAATGCTGCCGGATCCGGTGGCAGTAACAAAGGTCCTGATAATCCTGATTATCTTGCGCAGGTACAGGCTACTATTGATACATTCATGGTGCATAATCCGGGTGTCAATAAAGCAGATATACCTTCTGATATGGTCACAGCCAGCGGCAGTGGCCTTGATCCGCACATTAGTGTGCAGGGTGCAGACGTACAGGTAGCAAGGGTAGCAAAAGTGAGGGGACTGGAAAAAGATAAAGTTGAAGCCTTGGTGAAGGCCCATATAGAAGGGCCTATGATGGGTATGGGGCCGGAGCGCGTGAATGTACTGAAACTGAACCTGGACCTGGATAATCTTAAATAGAAAATGACGAAGGAAACTATATACCGCTCTCTTGCTTTTTTTGTGCTTGCCGGGCTTTGCGAGATCGGTGGCGGGTATATGATCTGGAAATCGCTCAGGGGGCAGCAGCCGCTCTGGATAGGTATTTTGGGTGGTATGGTGCTTGCGCTGTATGGCGTAGTTGCTACTTTTCAACCGGCGGGATTTGGCCGCACCTATGCAGCCTATGGTGGTGTATTTGTGATCATGTCGCTATTGTGGGCATGGGTGGCAGAGAAGACAAAGCCTGATCTGTACGATGTGATCGGTGCAACGGTCATTTTTATTGGAACGATAATTATTTTTTATGCACCACGTAAAGTGGTATAAATCTTTTGAAAATAAACTTTAAACACACTAAAAAACAGCGTATGAAAAGAAAACAAATAGTATTAGCGGCATTAGCGGCCTTAATGCTTACACAACAAGCTACTGCCCAAACAACAACAAACGGAGGCGATGGGTCGCCGGCACCTGAGATCGCCCCCGCTGCGGCAAAGATACCGTGGGATGGATATGACCAGACATGGGTGAATGGTAATGACCGGAGGGACTCTTCGATATTTCATATACCTTTCTTCACACCAAGTATTTTGATAGATAATAACATCACGCATTCGTTCAACAACCCTAATGATCATACCGTTGTTGGTTCTACCGCGCTTTCGCGTAACGATGAAATGGTGATCTCCGCAATAAACATAGGCGGTGATTTCAGTTATGGCAATGCGCGTGGGCGTATCATGACGCAATTCGGCGAACGGTCGCAGGTTGTTCCCCGCAACGACCTCAGCCCATACCGCGGCCAATACGACCTGGCAGATGCGTATCGTTACCTGGATGAAGCATACGCAGGCTATCACTTCAATGTCATGTATGGCATCAACGTTGACTTTGGCTTGTTCATGTCCTACATCGGGCTTAACTCTTATTACCAGCAGGAAAACTGGGAATACCAGGCATCCTTCACTTCTGATAATACCCCGTGGTTCTTTAAC
>CAIVKT010000142.1 GCA_903906615.1 uncultured Bacteroidota bacterium
ATGTCATCCACCATGCCCAGCTCTATGATCGCGTACGAGTCATTGCTCACACCCGTATCTAAGAAGAGGTTGTGTATGTCCTTGAGGCGGCAGCTCACATCATTCAGGCGGTATTCACTTTCCCCGTTCTTATAAAACTTCCTGGTGATGGTAACTGTGGTGAACTCCGTAGGCAGCAGGTTGCGCGTGTTCTCAAACGTGAGCGACACCTCGGCCATACCCGATGCCGTTCGTGTGCGCGAACCATTGAAGATGAGGTCTTCCAGGTTATCAGAGCGTAAGGCTTTGATCTTGTGCTCACCGATCACCCAGCGTATGGCATCTACTATGTTCGATTTGCCACAACCATTCGGGCCGACAATGCCGGTTATCGGGTTATCCAGTATGATATGGGTCTTGTCGGCAAACGACTTGAACCCTTTTATTTCCAACGACTTTAATTTCAAAACAATAAATTTAGGGGGAAGACAAATATAGGGTAAATGTCAGAACAACACCAACATATTATAAAGCACAATCAGATAATTATAGTTATAAAATACATGTGATACATACTGCAATCACTGGTACATATAAGAAATAACATACACAGCTATTACAAACAAAACAGAAATAGATGAAACAACCACCAGGGTAATATTTTTAGCACGGTCGGTAATGCAAAAATACCGGCTTATTCTTTTATTCCATAATGCGATCACAAATAGGGCAGAATATATCACTGGTAATATATACCAAAAGATATTTCCTCTACCCGTCCTCATATATATTATATAGTTGTACACCTGGCTCAATACAAGTATACCCGGCACCAGCTTATCGGCAAACTCCAATATCCAGCCCCACCGCTTTCTTTTATAAAACAGGTAAAGTATAACGGGCGTATAGACAACAGAAAAAAGTGTAAGGTACATACCGCTGCCAAACGGGTGACTGGAGTAGTGCAGATTGAACACAATACGCTTTACGACCCCGTAAAGAAACCATAAATACTGGAGTGTAGATACAGCAAGTATGATGTAGACCCACCGCCTTGTCTGTAACTCTTGCCTTGTTTCCACTTCATCTCCCATAAAGTCCTGTACCCACTTGCCGGTATCCGTATCATCGGTACGTCTCAATACAGAACTTACAAAATCAACAGCATCGCTCTTATTGAATGAAACACTTTTCTTCTTCACCTGCTGTCGCTGCTCTATATCCAGCAGGTATCGCTTTGCTTCTGCTTCTTCCTCCGCCGATACTGTTCTTTCGCTCAATACCTCCCGCGCAGCCACCACGGCAGCTTGCTGATATTCCCCGGGCCGCTCCGTGATCTTGAGCAGCTCTACATTGGAGTAGCTTTTGTATTGTTCTTGAAAGTTGAAGTCCATGTATGGCAATTATTTTCCCTTTTTAGCAATTATCCGCTCTATTACTTTTTCCCAAGATGAATATTCCATGAGACCCGTTTTGTCCAGTTCTATACGTCTATCAAGTTCGGCTTCCTGTTCGGGAGTTAGGTCAAAAGCGGTTTCTGCCACGTAAGTTTCATTAACCTCCAACATGGCTTTCAGCATACGCAGTACAGGCTTATCTGCGCGGTCTATGAGTGCTTTAGTCTTTTCCCGCAGGTCTTTTAATTCTTCCGCAGTCATTTTAATGCATATTTAGAGATGATCACTTCTTCAACCTCAACCCATTCCTTGCTATCATAGCATCCACCGAGCGTTTCAGTGCAGTTGTGGCGGTTTGCTCGGCATAGAGGTCGTTGTGTACCAGGCGTAGCTGGTTGCGCACAGCCATGGGTGGGCTGTAGTCTGTAAACTCCTCAAAAGGGGCGTATACATTGGCTATAATGTCGGCGCGGGCAGATAGAAATGCTTCTTCGCTGTCGCGCAGCGGCGTGGCAGATGGTACCAGGTCCAAATCGGCATTAATGCTGCGGCGGCGGCTCACAAAAGCGCCCATCTCGGTGCGGTATATGCGCAGGCCGGCCAGGCTTTTCACCTGTATGCCCCGTTGCAGCAGTCCGTGCCAGGTCTTGGTCATTTTGTCCAGCGTATCGTTGGTGGCCAGTATCTCGGTGCATAGCTTTATCTTCTGCCTGCGCTCATAAAAGCCACAGGAAGAAAGAAGCACCATCATCACAACAGATGGCAATATATACCTGAATATTTTCTGCATTTCGGGGGCTTAAAAATAACAATAAACGGCCTATTATCTGCCCATAAACAAAAAGAATGCCGTTAAAATACGGTTATAAATGGCACATGCCCATTATCCTATACCTTTGCCGCTCAATACAAGCAATATATGGGCAAAATAGCCATTAATATAGTTACCGGTAGCCTGCAGCAGGAAGAAACCATTGTAGGCATAGACCTCGGCACTACCAACAGCCTCATAGCCATAGTGCGCAACGACACCCACCAGCCCATAGCCCTCAAAGAAGTAGACGGCCTGGCGCTGGTGCCCTCCATCGTGCATTTTGATGAATACGGCAATACCACTGTAGGCAACCCCGCAAAAGACCTACTTATAGCCCAGCCCGAGCGCACTATATACTCGGTAAAGCGCCTGATGGGCAAGTCTTACAAAGACGTGAGCAACAGCACCGGCTTCTTTGCCTACAACGTAATAGACGATGGCACCGATGCGCTGGTAAAAGTGCAGGTTGGCGATAAATTCTACTCGCCCATCGAGCTCTCTTCCTATATACTCAAAGAACTAAAGAAGCGCGCCGAGCATATCCTCAAAACAGGTATTACCAAGGCGGTGATCACTGTACCTGCCTATTTTAATGACTCCCAGCGGCAGGCCACCCGCGATGCAGGCCGCCTTGCAGGGCTGGATGTGCTGCGCATCATTAATGAGCCAACTGCCGCCAGCCTGGCCTACGGTATAGGCACCAAGCACAGTGAAGAAAAGACCATAGCCGTGTATGACCTCGGTGGCGGCACTTTCGATATATCTATACTCACCATCAGCAATGGCATCTTCGAGGTGCTGGCTACCAATGGCGATACCTACCTGGGCGGCGATGATATAGACAACCTCATCGTGCGGTTCTGGCAGGAAGATACCGGCGAAGGCAATACCGACCTGGGCATAGGCAGCTCGCCCGATAAAACACTGATGCAGCAACTGCGCCTCTCTGCCGAAGAAGCCAAGAAACACCTGACCAATAACGATGTGTTTGATGGCGCTATAAATGGCATACCGGTGCGCATCACACGCCGGCAGTTTGATGACCTGGTGCAGCCACTGGTAAACCGCACCATAGATGCCTGCCGCAATGCCCTCAAAGACGCGGGCCTGAAACCGGAGCAGATAGACGATGTGGTGATGGTAGGCGGATCGACCCGTGTGCCACTGGTAAAAGACAGCGTACGCAACTTCTTTGGCCGCCCGCTGCACGACTCCCTGAACCCCGATGAAGTAGTAGCCCTGGGCGCAGCCGTGCAGGCAGATATACTCGCCGGCAACAATACCGAAATGCTGCTGCTCGATGTGACACCACTATCGCTGGGTATAGAAACCATGGGCGGACTGATGGATGTACTCATGCCCCGCAACTCCAAGATACCCAGCAAGGTAGGCCGCCAATACACCACCCACAAAGACGGCCAAAGCGGTATGCGCATATCCGTATATCAAGGCGAGCGCGACCTGGTGCAGGACAACCGCAAGCTGGCCGAATTCAACCTGACCGGCATACCGGGTATGCCCGCCGGATTGCCCAAGGTAGAAGTAACCTTTATGATAGATGCCGATGGCATCCTGAAAGTGAGCGCTACCGAGCTGCGCAGCGGCGTAGCCCAAAGCATAGATGTAAAACCACAGTACGGCCTGACTGATGAAGAGGTGGAAAAAATGCTCCTCGACTCCCTCACCCATGCCAAGGACGACATCAAGACCCGCGCGCTGGTAGAAGCCCACACCGAGGCACAACAGATGCTGGACACTACAGAGAAATTCCTCAGCAAGTACCGCCCCATGCTCACCGAAGAAGAACTAACCACCACTGCCGAGCGCATGAGCCTTCTACGCGAAGCCATGGAGGCCAAAGACAAGGACCGCATACAGCAGGAAACAGAGATCCTCAACGACATCTCCCGCCCATACGCCGAGCGCGTAATGGATGCAGCGCTGAAGGATGCGATGAAGGGGAAGAAGGTGATATAAAACCCCAAACCCTTCCCGCTGAAAAAGCGGGACCTTGTGCCGGGCTTCCCTCATTAGGCTTAACTTATCTGGCCCTTAGCGGTAAAATGATTGCGATTTTTTTCTTAACTTGCTTACAAATCACCGGTTTGGGTGATCATTCGATATGGAAAATCATATAGAAACAACAAGGGCGTTTGCCGAGCTAAAGATCACCAACAAGGGTGGTAAAATAGTGCGGAAAATAGAGAATGAGATCAAGTAC
>CAIVKT010000143.1 GCA_903906615.1 uncultured Bacteroidota bacterium
CCCAGGGCCACACAAAAAGATGCCAATATTGCCACACTGCCAATGATGCCACCGAGAGCCTTTGGCATTCTTTTCCAAAACAAGCCATTGATCAGGAAACCGATCAATGGAAATAAAGGCACTAAGTAAACGAGTTGAGAAAAATTTCCCATTAAAATATGTTTAGTGTTTCAGTCTGTTTAAAATATTGATATCCACGGAATGTACTTTGCGGTACATCATCACTATTATAGCAAGGCCCACAGCTACCTCTGCCGCTGCCACCACCATTATAAAAAATACAAATAGCTGCGCATCGGCATCACCATATATTTTGGAGAAGGCTACGAGCAGCAGGTTCACAGCATTGAGCATCAGCTCTATGCACATAAATATGATGATGGCATTGCGGCGCATCAATGCCCCCATTATCCCGATAGAGAATAACAGGAGGCTAAGGAACAGATAATGTGTTGAGTTAACCGGCATATATTATGGCCAATGGCCGTATTTTCTTTGTTAATGATGTTTTTATAACTCTTCGTCCCTTGGAGCAATCGGCCTTGCCTCTTCTTTTTTACCTATCACTATCGCACCTATCATAGCGCTCAGGAACAGCACACTGCTGATCTCGAACGGCAACACATACTTTGTAAACAGCACTTTGCCGAGGTTGCTGATAAGGCCAATATCGCTGGCGGTCTTATCAATAGCAATTGGCCTCGCAGATTTTATACCTGCCAGCACCACCAGGAACAATACACCGCCGGATATGACCCCCGCCAGCTGCACCAATTGCCCTTTTTGCGGCTCCACATCGGCATTCAGGTTCATCAGCATGATAACGAACAGGAAAAGCACCATGATAGCGCCCGCATATACTATGATATTGACAATAGCGAGGAACTGGGCATTCATTAATATATAATGACCGGAAATAGCAAAGAAGGTAAGTATCAGGAACATCACACTATTCACCGGGTTGCGGCTGAGTATGACACCGAGGGCACAGCTCACCGCCATGGCCGACAATACCCAAAATAATATATCGTAGATGTCCATTTTATTTACTTTCCTGTTTTTTCGGGTTAGGGATCAGCAGATCTTCCTTTTTATAGATAAAGCTTTCGCGGTTATAGTTGGCCGGCATTATGGTCTCTGTAAGATATACAGCATCCTTAGGGCAGGCTTCTTCGCAATAGCCACAAAAGATACAGCGCAGCATATTGATCTCATATTTGGCAGCATACTTCTCTTCACGGTACAGGTGTTCTTCACCCGGCTTGCGCTCCGCGGCTTCCATAGTGATAGCTTCGGCAGGGCAGGCCAAAGCGCAAAGGCCACAGGCCGTGCAGCGTTCGGCACCTTCTTCATCCCTGTTGAGGATGTGCAACCCACGAAAAACCGGGCTGAATGGGCGCTTTTCTTCAGGATAGCTGGTAGTAGCAGGCTTCTTGAATATATGGCTTAGGGTGATACTCAACCCTTTGGCAATAGAGGGCAGGTAGATGCGCTCCCCAAACGTCATGGGGCTACGGTCTATCTGCAACGCTCTGTTAGTTAGTTTTTCCATTATTCTCTTTTTCCAGTATCGCTATAATGTGTTCTATCTGCTTTTTCAATTTTGGTAACTCAGTCTCCACAACATTCCACACCAATACCCAATCCACTCCCCGATACGCATGAGCGTAAAAATTTCTTGCTTTCTTTATCGCACTCCAATCGATCTCACTAAATCGCTGCTGTATTGTAATGTCAATTTTTGGACCATATTCTCCAATCATCATCAATCTCAGTAAAACCGCGTCCTTCGTTTTCTTATCTCTTAAAAAAAGATCTTCATCCTGCCCACTGATATATTCTTCAACTACTTCAACTTGCTCAAGTAAGTATCCTAATATATCGATCTCCCTGTTCAAATTAAGATCATGCATGGTAAATTTCAATTTTGTCTTTCTCAAAATCTGTCTTCACCCAACTATGCATCAGATCTATCTGCACCAGGTCTACTCTTTTCTTTAGCAACGCTTCTAATCCATCAGCAATAGCAGCATACTGCCAAAGGCTCATATTTTTTCTTTCTATCACTACTCCAAGGTCTACATCGCTACTTTCTTTTGCATTGCCTTTCGCATACGATCCAAATAAATAGGCTTCTTTCACCGGCTTATCTTTAAAATAAGCGGTAACGGTATCTTTTATTTGTTGCACGGTCAGCATTCTATTATTCTAGTTTTTCGTAAACCACAATATCACTATTCCCGTCACCAGCATATTTACCAGCGCCAGTGGTATCAACGACCTCCATCCCAGTTTCATCAGCTGATCGTAGCGGAAACGAGGCAGCGTCCAGCGAATGAACATGAAGAACAGGATCATGCACACCACTTTCGTTAAAAGCACCAATATACATATAACACTAAACAAAAGCGGGTTTACACCTGCTGCTACCTTATCCATGAAGGGGAAATTATATCCGCCAAAGAATAAAGTAATGATGATGGCAGAGCTTACAAACATATTAATGTACTCAGCAAACAGGTAGAAACCCAGCTTCATGGAAGAATATTCTTGGTGATAACCCATGTTCAGTTCGCTTTCGCACTCCGGCAGGTCAAAAGGCGCACGGTTCAGCTCGGCAAAGGCACAGGTGAGGAAGATAATGAAGGCTACAGGCTGCTTAAAGAAATTCCAGGAGAAATAGCCATCACTCCAGAAGCCGTGCTGTTGCGATACGATCTCGCGCAGGCTGAGGGAACCGGTCATCATAAGCAGGGCAATAAGGCTAATGCCCATAGCCAGCTCATAAGAGATGGCCTGCGATGCAGCACGTATGCTACTAAGCAGGGAGAATTTGTTGTTAGAAGCCCAGCCACCCAGCATCACACCATACACACCAAGGCTTACTACACCAAACACAAACAGGATACCAATATTAATATCTGCTACCTGGAAGGATACCACATGGCCGCTGGCAGTGGTATAATCAGGGCCCCACGGCACTACAGCGCTGGTCATACAGGCAGTAAGCATGGCCAGGCAAGGACCCAAGATGAAAATAAAGCGTGTAGAGCGATCCGGAATGATCTCTTCTTTAAAGAACAACTTCAAACCGTCGGCTAGAGGCTGTAGCAGGCCGAATGGGCCGGCACGGTTAGGCCCAATGCGGTCTTGCATTACCGCGGCCACCTTACGCTCTCCCCATGTGGCATACATAGCAACGCCCAAAGACCCCATCAGTATCACTGTAATGAGGATGAGCTTTTCGATTATCAGCGCTGTGTCAATTTGCAGTAACAGCATAGTGGCGCAAAAGTAGTTTTAGTTAGTTAAAAATTATCGTTTAAATCAAGGTTTATTGCCTGAATTCCATTTTACTTTCCAAATAATAAATATCACATGCTATATATTAAGCATACAGCAATCTTCCTTTAGGTTCCGGTATTTGCCATCCGTTCTCTTTTGCAATCACTAACCATTCTTCAGCAACATTATTTACTTCCTTCAAAGCCTGGTCCTGCGAATCTCCGTGAGCAATACAACCTTTTAATTCAGGTATTTCAGCAACGAATACTTTGTCTATATGGCTCCAAAAAATAATTACTTCGTATCTATTCATTTATCAGCCGGTCTTTTAAAATCATCCGAATGTGCCGGCCCTTCAATTTTTGAAAGGTCTACTTCCGGCCTATTCACATCGCTAATACTATGAATATCAAGCAGGTGCTTCGGCTCTTTCCCGATAACTGTATTGATGAGTATTGGCGTTTTCTTTGTGCCTACATAATGTCCCTGAGATATTACACTGCTGCGTTGTATCACAGAAGGCCCTTCTATTACCCAGTCTTTTGTCTCTTTTTTATGGAAACGGCACTCATTACAGATGAATTCCTCTACTTCACCAAACTGGTCTTTACGGGCAGTGACTCTGAAAACCTCCTCGCCACGCATCCACAAGCGCACCTTGCCATTACATTTCTCGTGCTTGCAATCGCGGTGCGCATCTACTGGCTTGGTGAACCATACACGGTTTTTGAAACGGAACGTCTTATCAGTAAGCGCACCCACCGGACATACATCTATCACATTACCTATAAAATCATGATCAAGCGCCTTGTTCAGCATGGTGCTGATCTGCGCATGGTCGCCCCTTTCCAATATACCGTGTTCGCGTTTATCTGTAAGCTGGTCGGCCGTATATACGCAGCGGAAGCACATGATGCAGCGAGTCATGTGCAGCGATATGTATGGGCCTATGTCTTCCTTTTCAAATGTGCGGCGCTTAAATTCATAACGGGTAGCTTCTGAGCCATGCTCATAGCTCAGGTTCTGCAGGTCGCACTCGCCGGCCTGGTCACATACCGGGCAATCGAGCGGGTGGTTCAATAACAGGAACTCCACAACCCCCTTGCGTGCATCTACTACTTTTTCAGAGGTAATATTCTTTACCTCCATACCATCCATCACTGTAGTACGGCAGCTGGCCATCAGCTTCGGCATGGGGCGCGGGTCTTTTTCCGAACCTTTGCTCACCTCTACCAGGCAGGTGCGGCATTTGCCACCGCTATCCTTCAGCTTGCTATAGTAGCACATAGCAGGCGGCGTTACCTCACCCCCTATCATGCGCGCGGCATTAAGTATAGTAGTACCCGCCGGCACCTCTATGCTGATATTATCGATCGTTACTTTAAAATTTGGTGCCTGTTCTGACATATATCCTCATTCAAAAAATCAAAAAATTATGCGCTTGCAGGTATATGTATCGGGTCGGCATAATGTGCCAGTCCGAAATTCCTGCGCTGCGATTCATCTGGGTTAAGTATGTGCCATTCAAACTCGTCACGGAAGTGGCGTATGGCAGCAGCTACCGGCCAGGCAGCAGCATCGCCAAGCGGGCATATGGTATTGCCTTCTATGCGGCGCTGTATATCCCAAAGCAGGTCTATATCGCTCATCTTGCCTTTCCCGTGTTCTATATTCTTCAGTATCTTGTACATCCAGCCGGTACCTTCGCGGCACGGGCTGCATTGTCCGCAGCTTTCGTGATTGTAAAAGCGGGCGAGCGTCATGGTATGGCGCACTACGCATTGGTCTTCATCCAGAACTATGAATCCACCTGATCCCATCATGGAGCCGGATGCAAAACCACCGTCACTCAGGCTTTCATAATTCATCATACGGGTTTCCCCTTTTGCGGTTTTCAGCAGCAGGTTTGCCGGTATGATCGGTACTGACGAGCCACCGGGTATACATGCCTTAAGGCGCTTGCCCTTAGGTATTCCGCCACAATACTCATCGCTGTATATGAACTCCTCTACGGAGATCGTCATATCTATTTCATAAACGCCGGGCTTGTTCACATTGCCACAAACAGACAGCAGCTTGGTACCGGTTGATTTGCCCATGCCTATCTTGGCATATTCATCGCCACCCATATTGATGATCGGCACTACAGCAGCTATGGTCTCCACATTATTCACTACTGTTGGGCGCATCCACACACCCTGGATTGCGGGGAATGGTGGCTTCATGCGTGGGTTTCCTCTTTTGCCTTCCAATGATTCTATCAGTGCGGTCTCTTCGCCGCATATATAAGCGCCTGCACCGCGGTGCACGTATATTTCACAATCAAACCCTGTACCCTGTATATTCTTACCCAGCCAGCCATTGGTTTTCGCTTCCGCTATAGCCTGCTCCAGTATATCCGGTATCCAGGCATACTCGCCACGTATGTATACATAAGTAGCATTGCTGCCCAGCGCAAAGCTACTGACCAGCAACCCTTCTATGAACAGGTGCGGATGGAACTCCATCAGGTAGCGGTCCTTAAATGTACCCGGCTCCGACTCATCGGCATTGCACACCAGGTGGCGAGGCACACCTTCCGGCTTGGCCAGGAAGCTCCACTTCATACCCGTAGGAAAGCCCGCACCTCCACGGCCACGCAGCCCGCTCTTCTTCACCTCTTCCACAATATCGGCAGGGGCCATTTTAAAAGCCTTCTCTGCCGCACGGTAGCCACCATGCTTGCGGTAGGTATCGTAGTACCGGATACCTTCTATGTGATCGTTGTCTAATAATACTTTTACACCCATCTTTTAAAGTCAAAAGTCAAAAGTCAAAAGCTAAAGTCTACCTTTTGAATTTGAGTTTATAATTATTTCACTTTACGCAACACCTCCCTTTAGGGTCGGGGTTTTTAACTCTTATCAATGATCAATATAAAATCTTCCATCGG
>CAIVKT010000144.1 GCA_903906615.1 uncultured Bacteroidota bacterium
AGTCAGATTTGCCAACTTTTTAAAAGTTGGCAAATCTATACATAATAAGTACACGTGTTTTTTGTAAATTTTCTTTACGTTTGACCACTAATACCAAACATATGAAGCATACTATCTTGTTCCTCTTATGTGCAATAACGTTCGGTGCGTGCGACAACGCCAATGAGCAGCATCCCACTACCCAGTACGAACAAAAGAAGGCTTCATTAAAAGATATAGAAAGCGGCAGCCCCCTGAAATTCCTCAAAGTATCGGGCGACCTGCATAACAACCTTATCAATCAAACCGTGGTAAGCGGCGAAGTGGTGAACAATGCCACCCTGGTAAGCTATAAAGATGTGGAGCTGCTGCTCATCTTCAAAGATGAGGACAATAAAGTAATAGAGAAGCAAAAACAAACCCTCGATGATGTGATGAAGCCCGGCAGCACCACCGACTTCAAACTAAAGCTCAGCCATGTAAAAGGCGCATCATCAGTTGTTGTAGATATCTCCAGCGCAGTAGCTACGAAGTAATATATGATTTTATTTATGGCAGCACATGGCTATAGCTCGGTATGTACTTGCAATTTGCCCGATAGCTATCGGGTGGAATTTGGTCTTGATAGATATCCGGTATGGGATTTGGAATTTGATTTTTGGGATTTGGAATTTAATTACTTCTTTTCTTTTTCTTCCTTTTCCTTCACTTCTTTCACTTCGTACTTATAAGTGTAAATCTTCTCATCATCGCAATGCAGTTGCACGATGTACATACCGGGGTCCAGTTCTTCGGTGAATATCTTGCAGTTGTTCTTCTTGCACTTCATATCCATCTCGTACTGCTTACCATCGGCATCGGTCATCATGCAGTAGGCCAGGTGCGGCAGGGATACGCTAAAGTATTTTCCGTTGCTGGCGCGCTGCAGGGCCACTGTAGTGTTTTCGGCCAGCAGCTTGTTGGTTTCTGATTCTTCGTAATGCCCTACGCGGCACATGATGTTGTGCGAAGAATCATCCTGCCAGATGACATAGATGTGCCCCTTGCCTATAGCCACATCCACGCTCGATGGCACACCACCACCCACGGTATCGTAAGCGGGTGGCAGGCCTGTGGTAATGTCACCGGTGAAGTACATGCACACCTGGTTGGCATCGCCGGTAAACTGCTGCCACACCAGCGCTGTAGCATTGCCTGAATTGGCTATGCGTGGAAAATTCTGGCTGATGAGCCCCGCAAATTTGCCGGTAAGTGGAGCCTGCCCCGCCGAGAGTGCAGATAAGGTGGTCTTGCCCAGGTACGCCAGCGAGCTATCGCCATTGCCGCTGCTGAAGACGGTATAGAGCGTATCGCCGATGATGATGCCGTGCGGCGGGTTGGCAGGGCATGTGGGACTATACCAGTTGGTCTGGTCTACCTGCACACCCTTATCAAAAGAAACAGCCGAATTGTGCGATACACCAGCCCATATATTGCGGTAGTTGTTCAGGTTGTCGCGGTATAATATTACAGTCGCGTTGCCCGATTCTACCACCGTGGCAGGGCAGCAATCAGACACCCTGCCGCCGGCAAAGTTGCGCACCAGTGTTTGTCCTTTAAAATTCTCGCCCAGGTCTTTAGATTTGGCCACTACATAGCGCGCATCCGTATAGCCTGCATTCATCTTCATATAGGCCACCATTGGGTTGCCATAGGGGTCCATGCCTACACCTGGAAAACGGCAGATAAAGCGGTCGCTGTCATCCACCTGTGTTTCTATAGAGAAGTGCTTGCCGCCGTCGTAAGAGTGCTTGATGTACACATGGCCGGTTTCTTCGGGCAGCTCTTTGTACACTATGTATATGGTGTCGCCGCGGCTGGTGAGCTCAGGCCCTGCCCATGGCTCGGCAAATACATGCTTGCCGGGGGTATTGATTTGCACCGGCGTTGCAAAGTCCTTTACGATCCATTTGGCGAGGAACGCCCTGCCATCATCATCGGCCCATAGCACCAGCGGCTTGCCATACTGATCGAGCGTGATGCGGGGGTGCACATTGCCATAGGTCTTGTCGGCCACCATAATGGGGTCGTACCAGATCACTTTGTTGGGTTCCGTATTTTGCGCCACCGCCCGCAAGCCGAACAATATGAATAAGAGAACAAATGTTTTCTTCATGTGGCGTAAAATTATATTAAAAGGTTGAGAGTAGGGTATTTACAAGTAGTTAGTTGCGGCAAAATAAGTTAAAATAAATAATTATTCATTTCGCATTTCGCGAAATGCGAAATGAATGCTGGTGAGGATGTTAATTTGTTAGTTTACGCTGTAAACTTAGCCAATAAAATAGCTAACTTTGAGTAGCTAATAAATGAATATGAATATAGCAGCAGAAAAGAAAGCCATAATAAAACGCGTTGATGAGGTACATGATATATCCCTTATCAAAGCCATAAAAAACCTTCTTGATTTTGGATTAAGCAATCAAATCAGTAATACTGACGCAGCCCTTGAAAAAGCAATAGAAGAAGGCATCCGGCAGGCTGATAACGGTGAAGTGCGCCCGCATAAGGAAGTATGGGCAGAGATCAGAAACCGTTACAAGGCATGAGTTACCGTATTACATGGACCAAAAGAGCTTTACTTTCTTTTGAGGTAAATCTAGAATACTTAGGGACGGAGTGGACTTTAGCGGTAACAAATGAATTTCTTGACGAAGTAGAGCATGCGTTACAAACTATTGAAGGCAA
>CAIVKT010000145.1 GCA_903906615.1 uncultured Bacteroidota bacterium
AAAACCACATCCTGGTGCTCATCAATCACCAATATACCATTCTGTATATTATTGATCAGTTTGGATAGCAACTGTGCTACAGACTGGTATTTTTCTTCCGCAATTTTACGCTCATTAATATCGGTATGTGTACCAATGAAGCGGAGTATCTTACCATCGCCGGTTTTGGATATTGCTACGCCACGACTCAATATCCATTTGTATGAACCATCCTTGCACAAGTATCTTATCTCTATAGCATAAACAGGTATCTTGCCTGCGAGGTAATCATTCCTTTTTTTATTAGCATTATCTATATCATCCGGGTGTATTTTTTTTGCCCAGTCGGAGCCTGAGGTTATTTCATCGGCCTTATACCCGAATATTTCGTGCCATTTCGAAGAGAAGAATATTTTATCCGTCTCCATATTCATATCCCACATACCATCACCGGCGGCATCGAGCGCCAGCTTCCATTTATCTTCTGTTAGTATTACATTGTCAGCCACAACCCGCGAAACAACGAGAAACAAAAAATCCTTGTCCGGGTGAACAGGCAATATCCTCACCTCAAAAGCCGCCTGTGTATTGTATTTCGGCGTTGTGTACTGATAGGAATTTTTAACACCCGTTTTAAAAACTTCATCTATCAGCTTATCACATTTTACAACAATATCCCCATTTCTTATTTCTGCGATTTTCAATCCTACGTAGTCTGCACCATTGTCTATGGGCGCGGTCTTGCTGTCCCATATCCTGGTCATGGTATGATCACGTGAAACCTCAACAACTCTATCCCCTAACTGTAAGAGTGTGTTGACAATAGTGTTGATCTCGATAGAGTGACTTTCGTTTATCATTTTATTTCAAACTAAAAATCTGCTGAATGTGTATAGCTATCCGCTCACCTGTTTTGCCGTCCCACATTTGCGGTATCTCCCCTTTTTTCCACTCCCCTGCAAACAGTTTCCTAAACGCCGGGGCTATACTGCGCGGGTCGGTGCCAAGCAGCTCATTCGTGCCTACCGTACAAGTCTCCGGGCGTTCAGTACTGTCGCGAAGCGTCATACAGGGCACACCCATTACGGTTGCTTCCTCGGTAATGCCGCCCGAGTCTGTAACAACTGCCTTTGCATTTTTCACAAGGTAATTAAATTCAAGGTAGCCCAACGGCTCAATAATATGCAGGTTGGCAGCTTGCACACCTGCCAGTTCCAGCATTTTTGCTGTGCGTGGATGTACAGGAAATATAAGCGGCAACCCATTTGCCGCGTTCACGATCTCGGTGATCAGCTCATGCAGTTGCTCTTTGTTATCTACATTGTTCGGCCGGTGCAGGGTCATCACTATGTACCCTTTTTCGGCAAGGCCGAATTGCGACCAGAATGCAGGCTGCCGCAGGCGGGGCATTTGCTTATACAGGGTATCTATCATGGTGTTGCCCACAAAGAATATCCTGTCATTAGTAACACCTATATTTTTTAGATTGTTGTTGGCTACATTAGAAGTAGTGAAAAAATAATCGGTTATGGAATCAGTTACAATGCGGTTGATCTCCTCGGGCATGGTCCAATCGCCGGAGCGGATGCCGCCCTCAACGTGGGCTACTTTAATGTTGTTCACTTTTTTGGCAGCTATGGAGCAGGCCATGGTGGAGGTTACATCTCCCACCACTATGCACAGGTCGCAGGGCTTTTCGAGCAACAATTTTTCGTAGCCTATCATTATCTTGCCGGTTTGTTCGGCTTGTGTGCCTGATCCTGCTTCCAGGTTGTGGTGCGGCGCAGGTATGTTCAGCTGTTCGAAAAAATCGCCACTCATTTTCTTATCATAATGCTGCCCGGTATGCACCAGCCGGTAGTGCATATCCACTCCCGCATCACGCCTGCCTTCTATGGCTGCAATGATGGGGGCGATCTTAATAAAATTAGGCCGTGCGCCTGCTATGATATCTATGAGCATCTATGCTTCGTTATTCAATTAATTAAGTTCCGTTATTTAACATCCACCCATTGCCGGGTCAGCAGGCTTTGTATAGCCGCAAAGCCCGCAAGCGTGGTATTGATCAATTCATCAAATGGTATCAGCACACCGCCACCTGCCTTCACCCGCCCGGTGAGCAATTGAAACTGCGCTTTGTGTCCTTTGTCCACGTTCGTCTTCAGCTTAGAGAAATTCTTTGTGCCAAAGCCTTCGGTGAGCATAAAGTTATCAGTAACTATTGTGCGCTCCTGCGCATACACTTCTATCCTTTCTTTGGAATAGGCTTTGGACCCATTGGCAAAATAATTGATCACACCTGTACTGCCATTCTCATATTGCAGCAGTATAGATGCGCTGTCTGTATTGGCCTGCGGGTTCACGCCCATGGCATTCATACATACGCTTTGCACCTTACTGCCTGTGAGAAAAGTAATGAGGTCTATATAATGGCAAGCTTCACCTATGATGCGGCCACCACCTGTTTGCAAGTCATGCACCCATGAATTGGCAGGTATATGGCCGGCATTCATGGTGGCGATCACATTCATTGGCGCATCGCCCACCAGTTGCTTCACCTTCTGCATGTGCGGAGAGAAACGGCGATTGAACCCAACAGTAAGTGTTGTTTTGCCTGTATAAGCATCCAATACATCGTACAGTTCTGCCCTGTTTATAGCAAGTGGCTTTTCTACAAAAACATGCTTGCCTGCGCGCAGCGCTTCTGCCACCATGCGGGCATGCTCATTGTGCCGTGTCGTTATTACCACCAGGTCTATTGCTGGATCGTTGATGATACTGTGGTAGTCGGTAGTGCTTTTGCCTATCTTATGTTTTTTAGCAAGCGCTGTGCCGGTAACACCGGATGCACTGGCTATGCTATATAGTGGCGCACTGATCTCTGTGAGTATGGGCAACATCGTCATACTAGTGAAGTTGCCTGCACCAATGATGCCTATGCCGCCCTTGCCCGCTGCAAATATGCCCTCGCTTACTTTAACCGTTGTGTCCGCGCTGCTTTGCTCGGGATATTCCAGTATGGTGGCAATAGAGTCTTTGTTACTGATGTTGTCGTAGATACGGCTGAATTCCGTAAGTGGTATACGCTCGGTGATGAGGGCTGCTACACCCAGCTTGCCGGTGGCTATGGTTTGTAATATGGCTTTGAAATTGCGCTGCTCCGTCCACCGCACAAAGGGGAGTGGGTAGTCTATGCCTGCTTTCTCGTAGCTATCATCGTATCGGCCTGGGCCGTAGGAGCAGGACACACGAAAGGTAAGCTCCTTTTCATAAAAATCGGCACGGCTGATGTTGAGGCCAATAACACCTATGAGTATGATGCGGCCCTGCTTGCGGCTCATCTGTGCGGCCTGGGCTATTATATCGTCCGTTTTTGCCGATGCGGTGATGATGACACCATCTGCGCCCACATGATCGGTAAGCTCATTTATTGTTTTCACCACGTCTGCGCCCTCGGCGGGGTTGATGGTGATGATACCTTTCTTTTTTGCAATGGCCAGCTTATTCGGGTCAGGGTCTATGCCGATCACCCGGCAACCGTTGGCTATCAGCAACTCTGCGGTGATGAGGCCAATGAGGCCGAGGCCGGTAACCACTATGGTTTCCCCAAGCTGCGGGTCGCATAGCCTCAATCCCTGCAAGCCTATGGCGCCTATTACAGTAAACGCAGCTTCTTCGTCCGTTACATTATCGGGGATGTGGGCGCACAGGTTTTTAGGTACGCACACATATTCGGCATGGTGGCCGTTCGAGGCTACCCTGTCGCCCGTTTTAAACCCGCTTACACCTTCGCCTACGGCCACTACCCTGCCTACGTTGCAATAGCCCAATGGCAGAGGCTGCCCCAACTTATTGAACACCGCCTCTACGGTAGGCCGCAACCCGTCGGTCTTTATTTTGCCCAGCACCTGCTTCACCCTATCGGGCTGTTGCATAGCTTTTTGCAGCATATTGGCTTTGCCAAATTCCACCAGCATTCTTTCCGTGCCAATAGAAACGAGGCTACGGGTGGTTTTGATCAGCACACACCCTTTTTTCACCTGGGGGGCGGGCACGTCTTCCAACACAGTTGCTCCTGTCTTAAAAGATTGAATGATCTGTTTCAAATAGTTAGTTTGTTTGAAATAACAAAGAATGGATATATACCCATACTTATTGTATCCCAAAGATAATTATTATCTGCGGATGTTCCATGTTACTTCAGGCCGTATGTTCTGTTGTGGCAAATAAAAAATCAAAGGCAAATCAATGCAAAAGAAGCGCAAGCAGCTTGCTCACCTCGTCTTTTGTAACCACCTGCGGGAAAGGCAGTTCCGTGGTCAACGCTTTCAAAACCGAATCAGCAATAGATACTTTGTCATAAGGGTTAAAGGTGAGGCTGGGTTTTATGACATCATACACATAAGGCAGGCCTGATGCCAGAATCTTCATGCCGCTATCACAAGCCTCTATGAGCGGCAGCCCGAAGCTCTCCATTACAGAAGGGAATATGAGGTAAGGGCAATTAAAATAAAGCTCTTTAGGATCGAGATAGGTATGGTTGACGATGCGGGTGCCCTTTGCGTTCAAGACTGCAACCCTAGCAAGCAGTTCGGGGGCAGTATCATCTATGGTCACGTGCAGCAGCGGTGTATGGCCTTGCGCCAGCAGGTGTTCCCATGCGTCTAATAATTTGGGATAATTCTTTTGCGGGGACGGATTACTGATGAATACAAATTCATCCTTTACCCGATCACTAAAAGGCGGATGAGCAACTTTGTATTTGCTGCTGTCATAAAAAGGTATCATCAGGCAGTGTGCTGCATCCTTTAAGCCTAAGCCCGTAAGTTCGGCCACCATATGCGGCGTTTGCACTATGTAGTAATCTGTATTCCTGTTGTAGAGCTTCGTAATGAGGTACTTCAGGTATAGCTTAGTAAATTTCGGGTTGAATTTCTGCTTCGGGGCTTCCAGTAGTTTCTGGTTATGAAAGTAGGTATAGCAGGCCGCAGCAAGGTTTACCGGCGGCGGTGTGTTGGCAAAGCAAAACACTTTTGTATAGGCATTCCTGTTGGCTTTGTAAAAACGAATGCGCGCGCTCATCTTATTATTGATGACAATAAAATTCCTATCAAGCTCGGCAGGCTTATCAAAGCGGGGATCGAGCAAAAAGAAAAACCTGTCGCGCTGCGGATGGGCCAATATTTTTTCAATAAGGTATTGCAGCAGCACCGCGCCACCGCCTTTATTGATATATAGTGCATCTATGAGTATCATTTGTTGTTGCCCGCTGCTTTCTTTAATTTTTTAAACTGCCTGCTGATCTTTAAAAATTGCCGCAACGAGGGTGTGGTATATTTTTCGCCGTTGCCTTGTGGCCTGGCGTTAAAAAAGTATTGATCAAAGTTATCAAAAACACGTACCAGCCCATTCGCCGAAGCATCAAAAAGGCGGGCATAGTTATACGCAACTGTGTCTGCCAGCGTATCCCTGAATATTATGGGTAGCTTTTCCTGTAATACTATTTCGCCTGTATCAATGTGTTTATCTATCTTATGGATGGTATACCCGGTTTCAGAAGAACCGTTGTATAGCTCCCAGATGATGCTTTGGGCGTTTTGGTACCGGGGCAAAATTTCGTGGTGTATATTCAGCATACCATACCGGGGAATGCCGAATACTTTGGGCGAGATATAGCCATTGCCGAGGCTTAAGCCGATATCAGCGCCGCTTTGCTTAAATATGTTTTGCGTTTCCGCGCTGTTGGTATAAGGCACAGTTTCAAAGGGAATATTGTGCTGTCTGCAAAACTCCTTTGCATTACCTACGTCGCAATACTTATTAACGTCTTCCTTATACCATTTGCGCATTTTCACACCATTGACTGCACCGAAGAAGCCGATCTTTGCTATTTTTTTTATTTTCTTCAACAATCCCCCACTACCGGGCTTTGCACCTTCGCTCACCACCACCTTCACTATCTCCACATACCGGCTATTGAAGAGGTGGGGCAAGTGATGCCCGGCAGTGCCGTGTACGGATGTAGTAAGTATGATCACTTTCATTTTATATCAGCAGGATAAAGGTTGTTATTTATACTTGCTTTCTTTGCGTTATTGACTAGAAAGTACATGATGTGCCGTATATCCCATCCCAAAACCGTATGGTCTCTGCGGATACATAACTCTGTGTTGGAAAGTGAGGCTTCGGGATTGATATGACAACCTCTTTCTGCGGTGGCACATGAGGTAAAGCCAGCTTCAAAAACGGCCTTCCGCCCTATGCTGCTGAAATGCGCAAAACGCCCGTAAGGAAATGCGAAATGTTTGGCCACACCGCATTTTTCATTCAGCACATCAATTGTTTGTCCCAAATCATCATTGATCTCCTGCACTCCTGCTTCGGCAATATTCATGTGCATCATGGTGTGGCTGCCTATTTCATGCCCCCATTTCTGAAGCTGCGCCACATCCTTCCAGTTCAAAAAACCAACAGGAGGGAAACGCAATGTTTCGGTGCAATATTTTTCTATCCTGTTGAAATCTGTTTCGCCTATAATGCCGGGGTTAATGAAGAAACAAGCTTTAGCATCATACCTGTTCAGCAACTCTGCTGCTTTAAGATTATTCTTAAACCCATCATCAGAGCTGAACACTATATATGGCTTATCAATAGTACCCGATAAAATCTTATCAACTGCCTGGCTGTAGCTGATGAAGGTGTGCCCTTTACTCAGTTGCTGCAGCAATGCCTCCAGCTTTTGCTCTTCGTCAGTAAAGAGGTGGTGGATATAGAGAAACTGTATTCTCGGTTTGCTCAAATAACGCTCATCAGCGATCAACGACAGCCAGTTGAGCGCCTGCTCCCTGGCACGGCCTTTCCATGTGCCTTTCTTCAGCCGTAGTACATCACTGTATTGCGTTATCAATCTGCTATCCATTAGTATCCACTTTTATTGCCACTGCGCAGTCTACTACTCTTCAGACTATTGCAAGACACTCATCAAACTATACGCTGCTAGCACCGGGCTGTGCATTTCAGACAGATCATGTCCTCTTGCGCCCATTGCCAGCAATTCTTCATCACTTTTATTCATCACTGCAACGATGGCATTTTTTAGTTGGCCTTTATCTCCGCTTTTAAACACAAAGCCATTATAATTATTGATCACCAGGGCATCCGCGCCCACATTGTCCGAACAAATAACCGGAAGGCCGGCCATGGTAAATTCATGTATCACCACGCCCCATGGCTCGTAAATACTTGGCAAGCAGAAAATGCCCCAGTTTCTGCTCTCCGCAGCCATCTGCGGGCCTTGCATAAATGACTGCACTTTAATAAAGGGCTTATCGGTATGCGGCAGATCGCCGGACCCTACAAGTACCAGTTGCCAGTTGTTCTCCATCTCATTCTTCACTTCTGTAAAAGCCTGTATCAGCAGGTCTACCCCTTTTGTTGGCGCAAAGCGTCCCGCATATACAATGGTGTGCGGATAACGTTCTTTTTTGGCCGCCTTATGCTGTTCATAGATACTGCCAAACACAGCAGTATCTGCCGT
>CAIVKT010000146.1 GCA_903906615.1 uncultured Bacteroidota bacterium
GATCCGATGAAGGATAAGGCGCTGGGGCTGCATAAGCGCATAGGATTGCTGTTCCTGAACCCGAGCCTGCGCACGAGGCTGAGTACACAGATAGCAGCACAGAACCTGGGCATGGAAGCCATCGTGTTCAATATGGATAAGGATGGCTGGAAGCTGGAGTTTGAAGATGGTGTGGTGATGGATGGCACATCGGTAGAGCATATAAAGGATGCTGCGCCTATTATGGGGGCTTATTTTGATATACTGTGCATCCGCACATTCCCATCGCTTGTTAATAAAGAGGATGATTATAATGAAGTGCTGGTGGGGCAACTGATCAAGTATGCAGGCATACCTATTGTGAGCTTAGAGAGCAGCACGCTGCACCCGTTGCAGAGCCTTACAGATGTGATCACCATAACGGAACAGTTCAAAGAAAAGAGGAGACCTAAGGTGGTGCTTACATGGGCTCCGCATATAAAGCCGCTGCCGCAGTGTGTGGCCAATTCGTTTGCGCAGTGGATGAATGCGTGGGGTAGCGTTGATTTTGTGATCACGCACCCGGAAGGGTATGAGCTGGATACGCAATTTACGGATGGCGCTACCATAGAGCATGACCAGCAGAAGGCATTGGAGGGCGCAGACTTTGTGTATGTGAAGAACTGGAGCTCATTCAACCACTATGGCAAAATGCTGCCGGACAATGCGCAATGGATGCTGACACAGGATAAGCTGAAAAATACTAATGATGCCAAGGTGATGCACTGCCTGCCTGTGCGCAGGAATGTGGAGCTGAGCGATGAGGTGCTGGACAGCGCTAACTGCCTGGTGGGCCTGCAAGGCGCTAACAGGGTATGGGCAGCGCAGGCTGTGCTGTCTGAAATATTAACTGGTACTAACTAACGGCCATGGAGCTTACGGTAATAAAGATAGGCGGCAATGTAATTGATGATAAAGCGAAACTGGCTGCTTTTCTACAGGCATTTGCGGGAGTGGGCGGTTATAAGATATTGGTACATGGCGGCGGCAAAGTGGCTACAGACATAGGCCGCACACTGGGTATAGAGCCCAACTATGTGAATGGCCGCCGCATAACGGATGAGCCTACACTGGAGTTGGTAACGATGGTATATGGAGGACTGCTGAATAAAAATATTGTGGCGCAGCTACAGGCCGCTGGTTGCAATGCTATGGGCCTTACCGGCGCTGATGGCGCTGTGCTGCCTGCGGATAAGCGGCCTGTAAAGGATGTGGACTATGGATTTGTGGGCGATGTGAAGAGTGAACAAGTGAATGGGTCATTGATAAGGGTATTGTTGCAAAACGGCCTTACGCCGGTGTTTGCCCCGCTTACCTATGCGCAGGGTAGCCTGCTGAATACCAACGCTGATACCATAGCGCAGGAGGTGGCCAAGGCTATGGCGAAGCATGTGCCTGTGCAACTGGTCTATTGTTTTGAAAAGAAAGGTGTGCTGATGGATGCGGAAGATGATGAGTCTGCTATTAATAATATTACGGCGAAGGATATGGAAGAGCTGAAAGAGAAGGGCATTATAAGCGGTGGGATGATACCCAAGCTGGAGAATGCGCTGGAAGCAGTGGCACAAGGTGTGCAAAAGGTAGTGATAGGCCATGCGGATGAACTGGCCGGACTTATATCTGGACAAGCAGGAACGAGCATCACATGAGCGGGGAACAACTGACAGCGTTGTATACTGGCGCACTGGGTTTATTGAAGGAACTGATTGCCATACCTTCGTATAGCAGGGAAGAGCAGGAAACTGCGGCCATTTTGCGGAGGTTTTTTTCGGCGAAGGGAATTTCGGTGAACAGGTACATGAATAATGTGTGGGTGGCCAATAAGCACTTTGATGCCGATAAACCTACTATATTGCTGAATTCTCACCATGATACGGTGAAACCGAATAAGGATTATAAGCATGATCCGTTTGTGGCTTTGGAGCAGGAGGGTAAGCTGTATGGCCTGGGCAGCAATGATGCAGGCGGCTGCTTAGTGAGCCTGGCTGCTACGTTCTTATATTTTAATGAGCAAGCTGATCTTAAATACAATATTATTTTTGCGGCAACGGCAGAGGAAGAGGTTTCCGGTGCGAATGGGATAGAGGCTTTGCTACCACAGTTGGGCAATATATCATTTGGGATAGTAGGAGAGCCTACGCTGATGGATATGGCTGTCGCCGAGAAGGGATTGATGGTGCTGGATTGTGTGGCGCATGGCAGATCGGGCCATGCGGCGCGGGAAGAGGGAGAGAGTGCGATCTATAAAGCGATGAAGGATATGGCATGGTTCAGGGATTTTGTTTTCCCTAAGGTGTCTGATACGCTGGGGCCGGTGAAGATGAGCGTGACCATGGTGAATGCGGGTACACAGCATAACGTAGTGCCTGCTACCTGTAGCTTTACGGTAGATGTGCGGCTGAATGAGTGTTATACGCATGAGCAGGCGCTGGAGATCATTAAGCAAAATGTAGACTGTGATGTAACAGCAAGAAGTATGCGGTTGCGCAGCACCAGCATAGCTGCCGATCATGCTATAGTGAAGGCAGGCCTTGCAATGGGATTAAAACCTTATGGCTCTGCTACCATGTCGGACAAGGCATTGATGCCTTTCCCTGCATTAAAGATAGGGCCGGGTGACTCTGCAAGGAGCCATATGGCTGATGAGTATATTTTTGTTGCGGAGATCAGCAGGGGTATAGATATTTATGTACAGTTATTAAAAGCAGTATTATGAAGCTCTGGCAAAAAGACAGTACGGTAACATCAGATCAGATACAGCAGTTTACTGTGGGTAAGGACAAGGAGTTTGATGTTCTGCTGGCAAAGTATGATGTGCAAGGCTCGCTGGCGCATACCGCTATGCTGGAAAAGGTGGGTCTTTTGCCGACTGAAGAATATAATGCGATAAAGAAAGAACTGGAAGCCATACATGCGGATATAGAAGCCGGGCGGTTTGTGATGCGCGATGATGTGGAGGACATACATTCGCAGATAGAGGAAATGCTGACCGAAAAGCTGGGCGATGCCGGTAAGAAGATACACAGTGGCCGCAGCAGGAATGACCAGGTGGCTGTGGATCTGAAACTGTACCTGCGTGCGCAGGTGAAGGACGTTAAAGATGCGGTGGTGAGCCTTTTCGATCTGTTGCAAAAATTGAGCGAGGAGCATAAGGATAAATTGCTGCCGGGCTATACACACTTGCAACTGGCAATGCCATCATCATTCGGGTTGTGGTTTGGCTGCTATGCGGAGGGCCTTGTGGATGATATGGGCCTGCTGGCAGCCGCATACGACATGGCTAATAAGAACCCGCTGGGTAGCGGGGCCGGGTACGGGTCTTCCTTTCCTCTGGATAGGGCGTTGACTACCGAACTGCTTGGGTTTCAGTCTATGCACTATAATAGTGTATATGCACAGATGAGCAGGGGCAAGACGGAGCGTTTTGTGGCGGTGGCGCTGGGTAGTATTGCAGCCACACTATCGCGCATGAGCATGGATGTGTGCCTGTATATGAACCAGAATTTTGGTTTTATCAGCTTTCCTGATGAACTGACCACGGGCAGTAGTATTATGCCGCATAAAAAGAACCCTGATGTTTTTGAGTTGATACGCGCTAAATGTAACCGGATACAGGCAACACCTAATGAGCTTATACTGCTTGCCAATAACCTGCCATCCGGCTACCACAGGGATATGCAGCTCACGAAGGAGATACTTTTCCCGGCAATTGAGGATATAAAAGCCTGCCTCGGCATGGCTGTGCTGATGCTGGGTAATATAAAAGTGAAAGACGGCCTGCTGGATGATGAGCGGTATAAATACCTGTTTACTGTAGAGCAGGTGAATGACCTGGTGAATAAGGGCGTTCCCTTCAGGGATGCGTACAAGCAGGTCGGTAATGATGTTGCAAATGGTACGTTCGCCTATTCAGGTACGTTGCAGCATACGCATGAGGGGAGCATTGGAAACCTGTGTACTGCTGAGATAAAGGTGGAGATGGGTGAGGTTTTGAAGCGGTTTGGGATAGTCTGATTGACAATGTTTAGCCTAGACTCTTAAACGCCAGATGGCTTCACTGAATTCTCAAGTTTCTTCTCCTTAAAATAGGCTATAATCTCTTCTTTAGACATTTGAGCCAATTTTACACTCAATTTTTGCCTTTGCTCCCGCATGTACTGTACGGCATCAAATTTCTTATCAGTTGTCGTCTTCATAAGTCATTAAATCTCTTGGTGAACGAATTTCTAATTGC
>CAIVKT010000147.1 GCA_903906615.1 uncultured Bacteroidota bacterium
ACTAGATTTCTTTGAAATAGCGATAACGGAAGCGGCCTTCTCATGAAGGTGAATTTCCACACCAATACGCGGCTTGCAGTCGGTGTCCGCTAAATGGGAAGCATCAGAAGAACAGAAAATGGAACAACCTAAAATAAGCACACTCGGCGAACTGAAGAAGTCGGGGTACGAACCAAAGAAAATAAAGGATGAAGTAAGGCAAAATCTCATCAGCCTCATTGGTAAAAAGCAAAGCCCTTTTAATACCGTACTGGGCTACGAGGATACCGTGATACCAGATGTGGAGCGGGCATTGCTATCCCGCCACAACATACTCTTCCTGGGGCTGCGCGGGCAGGCCAAGACCCGCATGGCGCGCGAAATGGTGAACCTGCTCGATGAGTGGATACCCGTCATTGCCGGCAGCGAGATCAACGATGATCCCTTTGCCCCCATATCCCTGTATGCCCGTAAGCTGCTGGCCGAAAAAGGCGACGAAACCCCTATAGAATGGCTGCACCGCAGCGGCCGCTATGGCGAGAAACTGGCCACACCCGACGTATCTGTAGCCGACCTGATAGGCGATATAGACCCCATAAAGGCCGCCAATATGCGCCTCAGCTTTGCCGATGAGCAGGCCCTGCACTACGGCATCATACCCCGCTCGCACAGGGGCATATTTGTGATCAATGAGCTGCCCGACCTACAGGCACGTATACAGGTATCCCTGTTCAACATACTGCAGGAAGGGGACATACAGATACGTGGCTTCAAGCTGCGCCTGCCACTCGATATACTGTTCGTATTCACTGCCAACCCCGAAGACTATACCAACCGCGGCAGCATCGTTACACCCCTCAAAGACCGCATAGAAAGCCAGATCATCACCCACTACCCCAAGACCGTGGAGCTGTCGCAGGCCATCACGCGGCAGGAGGCCGATATACTGCCCGAGCAACTGCTGAAGGTAGACGTGCCCGAGCTATGCAGCCTGCTCATAGAGCAGGTAGCCATGGAGGCCCGCAAAAGCGAGCTGGTGGATAAGAAGAGCGGCGTATCCGCCCGCCTCACCATATCGGCCTACGAGAACCTCGTAAGCACCGCCGAGCTACGCGCCCTGCTCAGCAACCAGCAGCGCACCACCGTCCGCATCTCCGACTTCATAGGCGTTATACCCTCCATTACCGGCAAGATAGAGCTGGTGTACGAAGGCGAGCAGGAAGGCCCGCTGAACGTGGCGCACCGCCTCCTCGGCCTGGCTATTCGGGCCAACTTCACCCAGTATTTCCCCGATCCGCAATCCTTTAAAAAAGGGCGCGACATACAAAAGGCCAAAGCCCGCACCAGCCCCTACCAACCGGTCATAGATTGGTTCGGGCAGGGCAATGACCTTGTTACCCTGCAAACAGACCCCGATAGCGCCTACATCGCCAACCTGTACAAAGTGGATGGACTCTATGCCATCGTAAAACAGCACCATCCGGCAGCTAATGAGGCCGAGGCAGGCTTGCTCATGGAGTTCCTGCTGCATGGCCTCGCCGAGTACTCCCTCATCAGCAAAAGCGGCGTGGAAAAGGGCGGCTATTCCTTCGCCGATATGCTCGGCAGCATGATGAACCTCAACCTCGGCGCAGAAGATGATGATGAATGATCCATACAAAATACCTGCCCGCGCCGAACCATTCCCCCTTGCGGGTAGGCTTTTAGTAAAGCCGAAGGGGGTTAGGGGGATGTTTATATAATACACCCTTGCGCCCTTTGCGTAACCTTGGCGGCCTTTGCGTTTAAAAAGTAGCAACACCGCCTATGTGGTAGAAAATATCGCACAGAGCCGCCCGCAGATTGGAGTTTATCAGATAAATTACTTAGATTTGAGTTCTTATTTTTAAAAAATTGCTATCTATATGAAGGCATTGTTACTCACTGCTGCTGCTTTTTTGGCATTCACCGGCAGTTTGTTTGCACAGAACCTGCCCCCCGACTACAACTGGGAAGTAGGCGTCAATGGCGGCTTAAGTTTTTTCACCAGGCCCGTAGGCCCTGCCAATAACTATACCGGCAACAGCACACAAACAGTGGGCGACATCTCCGTGCGCCTCAACTACTTCATCAATCCGCACTGGATGCTCAACCTCGACATCGGCGAGCGCCACTGGCAATCGCAGGGCACCTGGCAGCTTACCGACATCTATGGCCAGCAGCTCAAATCAGAGCCCATCACCTTCGTAGTGGCCGATCATGCCATCAACGAATCCGTGGGCATCAACTACGTCATACCCTTCTACACCCGCTACAACACCTTCATCCGCTCCAACATCAACTTCGGTGTCACAGTCGGCATGATGAACACCGTCAACGACGGCTCCCTCGGCTACAGC
>CAIVKT010000148.1 GCA_903906615.1 uncultured Bacteroidota bacterium
ATGGTGCGGTAGCTCAGTTGGTAGAGCAAAGGACTGAAAATCCTTGTGTCGGCGGTTCAATCCCGTCCCGCACCACTCGCAAAAGCCTTGAAAAACACAAAACGTTGTTTTTCAAGGCTTTTTAGTTTCCCAATATAAAGTAATATAAGACCAGGCGATCAATCGGCAATTCTTTGGGCGTAGTAAAATAGTTAATATTAACATACATTTTAATTCCATGGTACAATTTTTGAGAGGATATTGAATATCTCAAATTGATAGGGAGAATTAAACGCAACATGTTGTTTTGTTCAATTTGTGCTTTTGATGTTTTTGAGATATTTTACTTCAAAAGATAATCAAGCATGAAGCAAATGACCATTGAAGAAAAATGTATTGATGCTATCCGTTGCCTGGCCATTGACGCAGTGGAGAAAGCAAATTCCGGGCATCCCGGGGCACCGATGGCACTCGCCCCTGCTGCTTTTACCTTATGGATGAAGCACCTCCGTTATAATCCCCACAATCCCAATTGGTTCAACCGCGACCGTTTTGTTCTTTCCAATGGGCATGCATCTATGCTACAGTACGCTGTACTTCATCTTACAGGATATGACATCTCCATGGATGATATTAAAAACTTCAGGCAGTTGGGAAGCATTACCGCCGGCCATCCGGAGCATGGGCTGACCCCGGGAATTGAAACGACAACCGGCCCACTGGGGCAGGGATTTATGACGGCGGTTGGCATGGCAATAGCTGAGGCGCATCTTGCTGCATGTTTTAACCAGGAAGGAAATAAGATTGTTGATCACTATACTTATGTTTTTTGCAGCGATGGGGACCTGATGGAAGGTGCATCCCATGAAGCGGCATCTATAGCAGGCCACCTGGGGTTAGGAAAATTGATCTATCTATATGACAACAACCATATCACTATTGAAGGAAATACAAACCTGACGTATTCTGATGATGTAGCTATGCGGTTTGAAGCCTATCACTGGCATGTGCAGGTGCTTGAAGATGGCAATGACATAAACGCGATATCTGCTGCGTTCCAGAAAGCAAAGGAAGTAACAGATAAGCCTTCCATGATCATCCTGAGGACGCACATCGGTTACGGTTCGCCGAACAAGCAGGACACACCCGGCGTGCACGGTTCGCCACTAGGGGATAAAGAAGTGTCGCTCACTAAAAAGTTTTATGGCTGGCCCGATGAAAAATTCTACGTACCCGATGAGGTGAAGGAATACATGGGCCGTGCGGTAGAAACGGGAGCAGCACAAGAAAAAGACTGGAATAGCATTCTGGATGCTTATAAAAACAAATACCCGGAACAGGCAAAAGCATTCGACCAATATTTAAAACAAGACCTGCCTGTAGATTGGAATAAAGACCTGCCTACCTACAAGCCCGCAGATGGCCCAATGGCTACCAGGTCTGTTACTACAGATATAACTACACTTTTGGCACCCAGGCTGCCCTGGCTGATCGGCGGAAGCGCTGACCTCGGCGAGTCAACATCAACCATGATGAAAGTCACCGGATTTTTCGGGAAAGGAAAATATGAGAACCGGAATATGGCCTGGGGTATAAGGGAGCATGCTATGTGTGCTGCAAGCTCGGGCATGATGGTGCATGGAGGCGTAAGGCCATTTGCATCCACTTACTTTGTATTCACTGACTACGCCAAACCTGCGATCAGGTTAGCCGGTATAATGAAGCTGCCGGTCATTTATGTGATGACACATGACTCTATCGGTTTAGGGGAAGATGGCACCACACACCAGCCTGTAGAACAGTTGATCACGTTCAGGGCAATGCCGAATATAACTGTCATACGGCCTGCCGATGCCAATGAAGCGGTTTATGCCTGGCAGGCGGCATTAGGAAGAAAAGAAGGGCCTACAATGCTGGTACTCTCCCGCCAGAAGTTGCCCATTTTTGATCGGGACCAAGTAGCTGCCGCTGAGGGCCTTTTGAAAGGAGCCTATGTACTATCTGCCGAGCAGGGGAATAACCCTGCTGCGATATTAATGGCTACGGGATCGGAAGTGCAATTAATACTTGAGGCACAAAAGCAATTGCAGGCAAGCGGGATAGATGTACGTGTAGTGAGTATGCCCAGCTGGGAATTATTCAGGGAACAAGATCAGGCTTATCGCGATGAAGTGCTGCCACCTGCAATTAAATTTCGCCTCGCAGTGGAAGCAGCAGCGCCGGAAGGCTGGCATGAATGGGTTGGCGAGAACGGAGCGATAATCGGTATGACACAATTTGGTGAGAGCGCACCTGCCAAAGACCTGTTCAAACATTTTGGTTTTACAGTTGAAAATATTGTAGGCAAAGTAAATAAAATGATAGCCGCAAAATCATGAAAGTTATTATAGGGGCCGACCACGCAGGGTTTGATTATAAGGAATTAATTGCCACTGAGTTAAAACAGCAAGGGTATGATGTACTTGACCTGGGGACTCATAGGGTAGATGCTGATGATTATCCCGACCGAGCGGAGGAAGTGGCGTTGGCCTTATTGAATAAGCAGGGGGATAGGGGTATCCTTATATGCGGCAGTGCAGTGGGCGTGAGTATTGCCGCCAATAAATTCAAAGGAATAAGGGCGGGCGTATGCCACGATACTTATTCCGCGCACCAATGTGTGGAGCATGATGATGTTAATATTGTATGTAGTCAAACTAAAGTGGACTTATTGTTAGATAGTGTTTCTTGATTTTTTAAAGTTAAAAAAGTTTTTTTTGTTTTCAGGTGATAGGGGCTAATTTCTGTAAAAAATACCTGCTTTTTCTTCTGTTTAAAGTCATCTGTTTGATGCGTTCTCTTTCCTTCAGTATTGTATCGCCTCTCCCATAATACACGTCAGCTGGGGTCAGGTTTTTCAACGATTCGTGATAACGCTGATGGTTGTAATAATGAACAAATTG
>CAIVKT010000149.1 GCA_903906615.1 uncultured Bacteroidota bacterium
GTGATGTCTTTATTCTTCATCCTGGGACTTTCTGCTTTGGTGGCCTGGGTCATTGTGCCTTTATCCAAAATGTGGCGGCTCGGCAAGGTGCTCTCCCATGAGCAGGCTGCCCATATCATCGGCCAGCATTTCTCTGAGGTCAGCGACCGGCTGTTGAATATTCTGCAACTCAAAAGCCAGTCAGACTCTTATGCCAGCCGCGAGCTGATAGATGCCAGTATCAACCAGAAGATCAGCCAGATAGCCGTGGTGCCTATGTCTAAGGCCATAGACTTCTCTAAGAACAAAAAGTACCTGCCTTTCCTATTGCCGTTGCTACTGGTAGCCGTATTCATACTGGTAGCTGCGCCCAATGTATTTAAAGAAAGCTCTTCGCGCCTGTTGCAGCCGACGAAGGCATTTGAGAAGCCCGCGCCTTTTAAGTTCATCATCAAGAACCCATCGCTCACTGCTATCCGCAATGCCGATTTTGTACTTACATTACAAGTGACAGGCGCCGCCCTGCCTGCCGAGGTATCTGTGGAAACCGGAAGCGAGCGTGTGCCCATGCAGCCCATGGCCGATCATAGTTTTCAGTACACCTTCCGCAATGTTACCGAAGTTATCAACTTCCGCTTTTTTGCGGCAGGTTATTATTCGTCTTCCAATACACTGAGGGTGGTGCAGCGTCCCGTACTCAAAGCGTTCAAAGTGCAGGTAAGCTATCCTGCCTATACAGGCCGCAAGAACGAGACCCGCAACAGCCTCAGTGATATGACCGTGCCTGCGGGTACCGTTATCAGCTGGGCATTGCTCACCGAGCATACCGATGCTGCCAATATTCATTTCGGCAATGGTACGCCTATCGCGCTTACTAACACTGCTGCTATGTTTGGTTTCCAGTATCGCTTCCTCAACGATACTGCATACACCATCACCCTGCAAAACAAAAAGGAAGCCATATCTGACAGCTATAAATACCAGGTGCAGGTGATACCCGACCAGTACCCCGTAATACAGCTGCAGCAAATAAAAGATACTGTATCCGGCAAGCAGGTGCTGCTCACGGGTACGGCCGGTGATGATTATGGAATTACCCGTGTTACTTTTAATTATGAAGTGAGCGATAAAAATAAGACGATAGACAAGAAAAGTATACCGCTGAAAACTACTCCCGGTTCACTTACTTCTTTTGAACATTACTTTGATATGCTGCCGCTCAACCTGCAGCCGGGGCAAAAGGTATCGTATTATATAGAGGCGTGGGACAATGATGGCGTGCATGGCAGCAAGGCATCGCGCAGCGAGATGATGAGCTACATCATGTACAACGAGAAGCAGATAGACTCTGCCATCAACGAAAACTCCAAGCAGATCAATTCGGGTATCAGCAACAGCGCCCAGAGTACACAGAAATTGCAGAATGAGTATAAGGACATGCAGTCGAAAATGCTGCAAAGCAGCAGCATGGAGTGGGACCAGCAGGAGTCTTTGAAGGACATGATGAAGAAGCAGTCTGACCTCAAAAACAACCTCGAAAGCATCAAGCAGCGGTTTGAAGAGCAGATGCAGCAAAGCGACCAGAAGCAGCACAGCGATGAGCTGAAGGAAAAACAAAAGGACCTGGATAAGCAATTGGACAACCTGCTGAACGATGAGCTGAAAGCTGAAATGAAGAAGCTGCAGGACCTGATGCAGAAGCTGAATAAAGAAGATGCGGTAGAGGCTATGCGCAAAATGGAGCAGGATAACAAGCTCTTTAAAATGGACATGGAGCGCATGCAGGAGCAGATGAAGCAGATGGAAATGCAGATGCGCATGGAAGACCTCGCTAATAA
>CAIVKT010000150.1 GCA_903906615.1 uncultured Bacteroidota bacterium
GATCAATTCTTCCCTTCAAAGAATTGCTCTGCCGCTTCTGCACCGTTATGGAATAATAATTCCTTTTGCTGGCTGGTGATGTGCCGCACCCTTGGGTTGAGGTTGCTGGTGCTGATGTATATGGTGTGCTGCTTTTCTTCGGTGTAGGGGATGCTTTTATTGAGCTGCTCAATGGTGAGGTTGTATAGTGCTGCTATGTAGCCGGAGAAGGAATTGATGTGGTAAGGTGCGATGCCTGTATGCTGCTTTGCGTATTCAATTTGCTCCGGGCGTTCCAGTTTGAGGCCGAGGGTGTACTCGTTGATGCTTTCTTGGGGATTGTTATTAAATATGTTGATGGGGTAGTTGGCGAGCAGTCCGCCGTCTACATACACATCGTAAGAGGTTTTGTTATCGGGGTGTTCGGTTACTTTGCCGGTACTGTCAATGAACACCGCGCCAAAGTATAAGGGTATGGCTGCGCTGGCGCGTACGGCTGTTTTTATGGGCATATCGGGATGTGTTTCCCAACTGAATATCTCTATTTTTTGTTTCGTAAGGTTGGTGGCAGTGATGTAGAGGTCTTTATATCTTTTATCTGTTGCGGCGAGTTGGTGCAGTTGCAGGAAGGTGGTGTTGTCGCTGCCGGTCTGTTGTTTTATTTGAGTGCCTATCCATTGCTCCAACTTGTTGCCTTTATACCATCCGTAATTTTTTCGCATTCTTTTTTGCCCGCCGATGAAGAACCATTCGCCATCGTTGAAGGTGGCAATGTCTAAGCCGAGCATGATGTCTTCCATTTGCGCGGCGGTATAGCCTATGCTGAAGAGTGTGCCTGTGATAGCACCTACAGAAGTGCCTGCTACTTTTTCTATGCCGGTTGTTATCTTTTTGTTTTCGAGTACCTGTAACGCGCCTACATAGGCTATGCCCCGTATGCCACCTCCTTTGAGTACGAGGTATTTGTATTGCTGTGCAGGTGCAAGGATCGGCAGCAGGACTGCAATGAGTATGAACACTATACGGGGCATGTACTTGATTGTATGTATGAAGATAGTGCAATTTGCGGAGCCGTTTATGGAAAAGAAAGGTTGCTGCGTCTTTTAAATAAACATACAACTATGGCTGAAATAAATGTAGCGGGCAAGAACGGCAGAAGCAGGCTGCAGGCACCCCGCATAGACCTTACCCCAATGGTAGACCTGGGCTTCCTGCTCATTACCTTCTTTATGATCACCACCACCCTGGCGAAGCCGAAGACGCTGGCCATCAATATGCCGTCTAATGAATACACCAAAACACCTACGGTGTTTATAGATGAATGTACGGTAACACTGGTTGCTGTAAAGGCCCATAAGGTTGTATATTATTTTGGTGCGCTAAAGGATGTAAGCCAGTTAAAGATCGTGAGTATAGATAAGGTACGGGATGTGCTGATCAATAAGAAGAAAGCAGTTGCGGCATTGCCTGCATCCTTCTCGGCTGAGGCGCATAAACTGTATGTGCTTATTAAGCCTAATACTGACTGTAAGTATGATGATGTGGTGCGACTGCTGGATGAAATGAACATCAATGATGTGTAGTACTATGCTATAGCCGATGTATCGGAGGATGAGCAGGATTATCTCAAAAATATATTTTAGTGATTTTATGGAAAAGCATTTTTTCTGCTTCTTATAATAAATGTACTCTTATGGAACTTACAAAACTAATGCAGGCGGATTACCTCGACATCATTTACGACAACCGCAACAAAGCCTACGGCGGGTATGAACTGCGCAAAAACTATAATCGCCGAGCGGGCAAGGCCATGCTACTGTTACTAATGGGTGTGGGTACCTTGTGCAGCTTCTCGCTGATACATACAAAGCCCGTGCCGGAAGTACAACGATCGCACAAGACCATTGATCCTGTATTGGTGGATATTTCGCAGACTATTATACCACCGGTAAAACAGCCCGTAACCCCGCCCCCGGCAGCCGCGCACATAAAAACGGTAACATCCACAGTGCCGGTGATCATTGATGATCATATGGTGCCTGATAAGCCAATGACCGAGAATAAGAAAATGGACGATAGCCAACCAGCTACAACAACATCAGACGGTACTGTTGTTACTACAGGCAGTACATCGGGCAATGGTGCCGGCAAACAGAAGATAGTAACCGACCCCGTGGTTGCAGTAACCACGCCGCCCGTGCGCTGGGTATCGCAGATGCCGGATTTTGCGGGGGATATGGGCGCATACATAAACAAGCACCTGCGGTATCCTGATGCGGCCAGAAGCGCAGGAATAGAAGGACAGGTGATGATAGAATTTGTGGTGAATGAAGATGGCTCGGTGAGCAATGCAAGGGTAGTGCGTGGTATTGGCGGTGGCTGCGATGAAGAAGCGCTGCGCATGGTGAACAGTATGCCGAAATGGAAGCCCGGCAAGCAGAATGGCGTAGCGGTGAAGGTGATCTTTGCGCTACCTATAAAGTTTGTGCTGGATTAAGTGTTTTATGGCCTGTGCATATTAAATGCTGATAGCTGTATCAATAATAATTAATATCTGCATGTTAACGTTACTTACGGAAATTAGTTAGGTTTGCAGCCTCAAAATAGTATATGCAACCATCCGTATTAGAACAAATGCAACCAATGGGCCATGAGCAGGTAGTTTTCTGCCAGGATCCCCGTACAGGACTCAATGCTATCATAGCTATACATAACACTACGCTTGGGCCATCGCTGGGTGGTACGAGGTTGTGGAACTATAACTCGCACGAGGAAGCGTTGACAGACGCATTGCGCCTGAGCCGCGGGATGACCTACAAATCGGCGATAAGCGGACTGAACCTGGGTGGTGGCAAGGCGGTGCTGATAGGCGAGGCCTCGAAGCTGAAATCGGAAGCATATTGGCGCAGGTATGGTAAGTTTGTGAACAGCCTGAACGGTAAATATATTACCGCTGAAGACGTGAACACCTCATCGGCCGACATGGAATATATAGGTATGGAAACAGAGTTTGTGACCGGGAAGCCTGAATATATGGGCGGCAGCGGCGATCCTTCTCCACTTACTGCCTATGGTGTGTATGTGGGCATGAAGGCATCGGCGAAGAAAGCATGGGGCAACGATAGCCTTAGCGATAAAAAGATACTGGTGCAGGGCGCGGGCAATGTGGGCCAGTACCTGATGGGCTACTTAGCGAAGGAGAATGCCACAGTATATGTATGCGACATTAATGAAGAGAAGCTGAAACAGGCGAAGCATAAACATCCAACAATCGAGATCATACCTAATGAGAATATCTTTGACCGTGAGTTTGATATTTATGCACCATGTGCCCTGGGCGCTACAGTGAACACAGAAAGCATAGGCAAGATGAAATGCGCTGTGATAGCAGGAGCGGCCAATAACCAGCTGGCTGATGAGAATGTGCATGGCCCAATGTTGGTGGAAAAGGGGATACTGTACGCGCCGGATTTCCTGATCAACGCAGGTGGTATCATCAACATAAGCATAGAGCTGGATGGTTACAACCACGAGCGTGCTATGAGTACTGTAGCCAAGATATATGGCCGTACGCTGGATATTTTTGCCCTGGCAGAAAAGGAAAATGTGCATACCCAACAGGCAGCAATGCGCATGGCAGAGAAACGCCTTGCCGATATAGCGCACATCAGGGTAGGTATTTAATAAGTAGAAATTTTCAAGAGCCGTAAATGCGCCCGCATTTGCGGCTTTCTTTTTTTTGCACAATAAGGGTTTTGAATAAAGAACTGCGTAATTTTGAACAGGATGAAGCGTTTTTTTCAGAAAGGTATCATAGAGGCAGGGTGTGACGAGGCGGGCAGAGGGTGCCTGGCCGGGCCTGTGTTTGCCGCGGCTGTGATACTGCCTGCCAGCTTCAGGCATCCATTACTTAATGACAGCAAGCAGGTGACGGAAGAAGACCGAGATACGCTGCGCCCCGTCATAGAGCGCAAAGCAATAGCCTGGGCTGTGGCTATGGTAGACCACGAAGAGATAGACCGCATCAATATTTTAAAGGCTTCTTTTAAGGCCATGCACCTGGCGATAGACCAATTAAATATACGTCCCGAACTGTTACTGATCGATGGTAACAGATTTACCCCATACTTTGGTATAGTGCATGAATGCGTGATACAGGGCGATGCTATCTACGCGTCAATAGCCGCTGCCAGCATACTTGCCAAAACGCACCGGGATGAGTATATGCTACGCCTGCATGAAGAGCACCCGCACTACGGCTGGAATGAGAACAAAGGCTATGGTACGGTGCATCACCGGACACAGATAGGTGAGCGGGGATTATCCTCTTACCATAGGAAGACGTTTGGTATTTGCAAGGAGATGGCTGTTGTTGGTTAACTGGTTAAAGGGTTTATTAGTTAAAAGGTTGCCGTTCGACAAACTCTCGATGACAATTTGATAAGTTGTTTCTCACAATGTTCATTATGGATCAGTTCACTTTATTTTCTACGCTGAGGATGATGTCTGATTGCTCAGTTTCTCTTTTTATAACAACCGGTATGTGCATCTGCTCTGATGCTTTGAGGCGCGCCATGAATTTGGGGTCGGAGTCGTTGGGCAGCTTGTAGAAACGCTGCGATTGCAGGAAGGTAACACGCACAAATGTTTCATTGGTTTGTGCAGGGCGTATGGCTGCTACGGTCATTGTTTGCTCAACTACTGTGTGCTTCTTTTTGTGGTGCCGGGCAAATACGGATGTGGTACAGGCCAGCACAAACAATAAGCTCAATATGCAGTACCTGCATATTGAGCTTGTAAATGGTGTTTTAAGACGATCTTTTATGGACATGTAGTTAACGGCCTGTAGCTGGTGAGTGTCATATCTGTGTAGTAGTAGATAGGGTCTGTATCAAAATCGTAGCCTGTGTAATCGGACGGGCTGTAAGATGATGTAGGCTGTATGTTGATCATAGACACATGGGCTGCATCGCCACTTGGAAGGCAGGCAGGGTTTTGTTGCGCATGCAGCCATGCAGAAAGCAGTACAGGCTGATCGAACATGGCCGGGTCGAATACATAAGCCTGTACGCCTTTGGCTGTTTTGATATTTACCAATGGCGCAACATGATACCACCAGTTGACACAGCAGCCACCCCATTTTTCGCCCTTCACGCAAAGCTCGTCAGAACCCGCATTTGCGAAGCTGAATACTTTGTGTGTAGCGTAATTGTATTTAGTGTTGAGTATCCAGCACATTTTGTGTGCGCGGGCATAGCAGCCATCTTCGCAGTACTGGAAAGGGATGCAATAATCAATGGCATACGGGCCGGGTAGGGCACAGCATTGATGAGTGATGTAATCGAAGATGATCTGCGCCGAGGCCATATCGGGTATTACTGAGGTGAGGCTGTCTGTAACGGTAGTATTGAGGACTGCGATGCCTGCAATATGATCTACTGTTTCATCGGTCATGGTGCTGAAATCCACACGACTGGCTGTGCCGGGGCTGCTTACCGTTATACGAGAACTATGCCCGGCGGCATCGCGCTGGGATAGCGTATTGACCTGTAATACAGTGCCGCTCCATGGATTGGTGGTGACGCTGATAGCTGTGTGATTTGCCAATGCGGTTTGCAGGGCGGCAATGATAGTGGCATCGGTAAGGCTAAAGAGCTGCGCCCTTTCGTTGAACATTACCTCTGTGCTGTTGCCATCGCCTGATTTGCGGATAGCGGCTACCGTAAGAATGCTTGTTTCGGATTTTCCCTGCGTTATCTGTATAACAGAAGCAGGCGTGTTTTTTGAAACGGAAGCATCTGTTGTTTTTGTCTTATCGGGGCAAGACGCGCTTTTATGACAGGCATCGAATGTGAGAATGCCACCTATGGCAAGCACATAAAACAATGCTGTTAGCTTAGCAGTACGTGGCAATGTAAATGATCGTTTCATAAAAGCATTTTTAAGAAATACCCTCAAGAGGTTATCACAATTTACACAATTTATAATAATTCCTAAATAAATTTTTAATATGGGCAATTTTCCTGCCAGATAAGCACATATTGATATAAATGGCTAACTTTCGTATTCATACACATAAATGATACAGCCCATGGTACGTGCAATTCTACTTTTTATGGCTTTGCTGAGTGTTACTGCCACATTTGCCCAAAACGCAAAAGAACACGCACAGATACTACGCTCGCTGCAACAGCAGGCCAACAGGCATACAGCTGCCATGAGGACTACCGCGGGTGTTTCTACGGAAAGGGTGATCGCGCAGAGTATCACAGACCATAGCCTGGGTACACTGAGTGATTCCATCAACCTGAATTATGGAATCAACAGGGGATCAACCTATGACTATAATACGATGTTGTACCCGTACAATTATCCGTACAGCACCTCACCCATGTTCAACTACGCAGGGGTATTCACAAAGCCACAGGTGCTGTTTGATACCATGATGCACTGGGCTACCGACCCTAATACGCTGGTATATGGCTATTACGAAACCGACTATGCCGGGTACGATGCAAACCGCAACACTACATCTTACGCGCAGGTATTTGTTGATTCCTCGTCTGAGCCGAACATGCTGTATGCCAATACATTCAGCAGTGCCAACAATATAACGATGGGCAATTGGTTCAATTGGATCGGTGGCGTGGCTGATAGCGCTTTCAGGCAGTATTTCACTTATAATAGCTCTAATGAATTGATAGAAGACAGCGTTTATGAATACCACCTGGGTGTGTGGGATATAGTATCTAAAACCTACTACACTTATGACGGATCTGGCAACCTTGTGCAAATAGACAACTATGCAAATGACACAGATACTTCATTAACACTACCATTAATAGAACAACTGGCATACACTAATACTTATGATGGCAGCAACAGGTTGCAAACTGTTGCCAGCAGCTTCTTTGATGGCACGGCACTTACGCCATACATTAGAGATACATTCGCGTATAGCGGCACATACACCTATCATAATTCCTGGAAAGAATACCAGTACGATCCGATCAATGCTTACTGGGCGCCGATCTTCAATATGTCAAAATTAGTGAATGGCCTGGGACTGCCCGATACCGTGTATATACAGGGCTTCGATAGCCTCATGAATGCCTGGGTGCCGCAAACCATGGATGTGATCTCCTATGATGCTGCCAACAACCCGGATACACTACAGGATTATGAGTATAACTTCACAGCCTACCCAAGTACGCCGAGCTTTACTACTGTGTACTATTATGAAACTTATTTGCTAACACTTGGTAACAATACTATTCCTGCTGTGAACGATAACGTAAAGATATATCCTAACCCTGCTACCAATACTTTGAACATAACACAACTGGGCGTACCTACCGGCACAATGGTAACCATGACACTGATGAATGTAAGCGGGCAAATGATGAGCCGGGAACAAATGCCATGGACAGGCAGCGCACAGGTGTCTGTTGCCACTCTTGTACCGGGTGTTTATGAACTGGTGATACAGGATGGCAAGGGAAATATGCTGCACCGGCAATCTGTTGTGAAGGAGTAACTTTGCAGGTATGGCGCAATCATTACGCACAACGATAAAAAAAGTAAATGCCACCGGCAGCCTTGATGCCGAGGATATGCTGGCAACAGAAGAGCCGCTGGAGATACGGATAGAATACTACGCTACCGGCAAAAGAATAACCAAAAGCATTTCCGTGACCATGCGCACGCCCGGCAATGATGCCGAACTGGCGACTGGGTTTTTATATACAGAAGGCATTATAACAACAGCAACTGATGTGCGGGAAGCAACGCAGGTGAGCGAGCATGTAATAAAGGTATCCTTAAATGACCATGTGCAACCTGATGTGAGCAAGCTGGAGCGGAATTTTTATACCACATCCAGCTGCGGGGTATGTGGCAAGTCGTCTATAGAGGCGGTGCGGGTGGCCTGCAATATATTGGATACCAAGGATGAGTTGCGTGTTGCTGCATCTTTGCTGTACACGCTGCCTGATGTGCTGCGCACGCAACAGGAGGTATTTGAGGATACCGGAGGGCTACATGCCTGTGCCATCTTTGATATGGCTGGTAAGCTGCTACAGGCGCGCGAAGACGTGGGCAGGCATAATGCGCTGGATAAGCTGGTGGGCTATGCACTTGCTGCGGGTATGCTGCCGCTGAACAATCATATACTATTGCTGAGTGGCCGTGCCAGCTTTGAGCTGCTGCAAAAGGCGGCTATGGCGGGTATAAAAATAGTGGCGGCTGTAGGAGCGCCATCGAGCCTGGCTGTGCAGATGGCCGAGGACTGGGGTACGACGCTCGTGGGTTTTTTGCGGGGTGAGCGGTTCAATATTTATTCAGGTGCGCAAAGAATTGTAATTTAGCGGTATGAAGATCAGGATAAAAGGGAACTCTATACGCATACGTCTTTCCCGCACAGAGATTGCCGATTTCGGCGCGCAGGGCTATCTTGAAGAGCTTACCGAATTTGGTAACGCTGCGTTTGCGTATGCGTTAAAAAGCAATGTTTCCGGTAATGAACTTTTTGCGGATTTTGCGAATGGAAAAATAACGGTTTACGTGCCTGTCGCCATGCAAAAAGAATGGGTAGAGACAGATGTCGTAGGCTATGAACATAACATGCCTATAGCCGATGGCCAGCACCTCTTCCTGCTGATAGAGAAAGACTTTAAGTGTATAGACAATACAATGGAAGACCAGTCGGACAATTATGAACACCCCACGAATGTGTGCTAACAATTCCTAGCTGCTTATTTTTCGATGGCAGCAATCACATCAGGGCTGGTAACCTTTGTTTTGGGTTCAAATACGGCTACGAGCGTACCTTTCTCATCAATAAGGTACTTCTGGAAGTTCCATTTTACTTCGCTGTCCTTAAGGTTGTTGTATTTCTTTTCTGTGAGCCACTGGTAGATGGGTTCTTTAGCATCGCCCTTCACGGTGATCTTTGAAGCCATAGGGAAAGTAACACCATAGTTCTTGGTACAAAAAGCTGATATTTCTTTATCAGAGCCGGGCTCCTGTGCACCGAAATCATTGGCCGGGAAGCCTATGATCACCAGCTTGCCTTTATATTTCTCATACGCAGCCTGTAGCTCGGCATACTGTGGCGTGTTGCCGCACTGCGATGCTGTATTGACGATGAGTATCTTCTTACCTTTGTATTTTGCGAGATCTATAGTGCCGCCATCGAGACCCTTTACTTTAAAGTCGTAGATGCTCTTAGGCACATTGGTTGTTTTTTTTGCTGTAGCGAAGAAAGAAAGAAAGCTAAGCAGGATGATCGCAGAAAGTTTCATGGAATGTGATTTTAGGGAGTAAAGATAAGGGATTTTCATTGTGCGACTACTGCTGCAATGGCCGTATTCTAAAAATAATATAACTTTACTTCTTAGAAACGTATTTGTGTCTTTCAATGTTGGTCTGTTATGCCAGAGATTTGCAGATTTTATGGGATCATAATAAAAATGTTTTTTAACAATCATTTCCCTATTCATTTTCACGCAGAATTCGGAGAATATAAGGCAATGATCAGTATTGAAACAGGAGAAATATTGGAAGGAGATATGCCTAAAAAGCAGTTACGGTTAATACAGGCTTGGGTGATATTGCACGAGAATGAATTGACAACCAATTTTGAAGGATTAAGAAAACTACCTGTGTCATGGCATGTTATTGAGCCATTAAAATAATCAAATAAGCTATGCTCCACTTTATAAAGAAAATACAGAAGGTTAACGATGATTTTTCTGTGGTTTGTTTGTTTAACAATAACGAAACAAGGCTGGTAGACCTTTCTGCATGGGTTGAGGAGTTCAGGCAGGCAAATGATGGCTGGGCAAGTATGATAGCCGATATCAATTATTTTAAGAAAGTACAACTCGATTCTTACGGGACTCTAATGTGGGATAATCAACTTGATTTTTGTCCTGATGTACTTTATGAAATGAGCAAGCCTGTGGCTGCATAGTTTATTTGCTATATCTTTTCTTCATTTCATCATACAGCACATCCAGCCCTTCTTCGGCTTCGTCTGTTTGCGCGTTGGCAAATAAAATGTATGCCCTGTTCTCGTCTTTATATAGATATACGCTGGTGAGGAAGGTGCCTGTGTTGCCGGTATTGTGCGAGAAAATGTGGCTGTGCTCATCGGTATCGCTGAACCAGCCTATAGAAAATTTTTCAAGGCCATAATGCAGGAAATTGAATTCTTTTTTCGTGAGCAACTTCGACCTGCCTTGCAGGCCCTGTAGTTGAAGTTGTATGAATTTCGCATAGTCGGGCAGGCTAACGTTGATGTTGCCCGCGGCGAGGAGCCAGTTGAGCTTGTAATCGTCTTGTGGTGGCTCGGGTGTTAATTTCGCATCATGCCCCCATGGCTGATCCGGGTCTGCGTTGGGTTGCCCGAAATGGAAATCAATGTGTAATTGCGCGCCGAGGGCTGTGACCAATTCTTTATAAGACTTGCCGGATGCTTTTTCGAGCATGAGGCCGGCTGCTACGTAGGAAAGGTTGGAGAAGTTGATACTGTCATCAGTTTGCACAGGCGGGTGCTGCAGGAACCATTGTATGAACTGGTAGCGCTGCTGGTCTTCGTCACCGGAGAACTGATCCTGCGTAGGCTTATCATAGGTATAAGTATAGGGGAACAGCTTTGTGCGGAAGCTGAGTAGTTGCTGCAAAGTGAGGTCGTAGTAAGCCGGTTCGCTGTTTAGCCGCAATTCGGGGCAGATATCGAAGAACTTTGTGTCCCACGATAGTTTGCCCTGGTCTACAAGCTGGGCTGCTATAAAGCCTGTTATGGCCTTTGTGTTAGACCCTATGCGGAACCTGTCTTTCAAAGATGCGGCATCGTGTGTTTTTCTCTTATGCACACCCATTACCTGCAGCTCCAGTACGCTGTCTGATGAAACGACCGCATAGCCCAGCTCGGGTATGTGGTAGGCCTGGCGGATGCTATCGGCAAAGGCTTGTAGCTTCTGCGCGCGTGCGGGTGCAAAGAAAAGTACCCATATTATGGTGATGATTGTCAGCCGTTTCATAGATCGTAAGTGCGCATTTGTAAGCAGGATGGTTGCGGTATTTTAATAGTGTTGTGCGTGCGTGTGAGTAAGCCGGTCTTCCGATCTCGTTTAAAAACAACAATATTATTGGAAAAGAGATTGGCCACCAATAAATAATTGCCGGTTGGGTCTATGGTAAACATACGCGGATGCTTACCTCCGGTTTTTTGATGGCCAACAAGTGTAAGCAGCCCGCTGGTGGTGTCTATTGAAAATATGGAAATGGAATGCTCTTTCTCCCTGTTGGATGCGTAGAGGAATAAACCATCGGGCGAGATATGAATATCAGAGCCTGCATACCAGTCCTGTTTTGCTGCATAGGAGGCTACTCTTTGTATGCGTTCTATGTGTCCGTCGTGATAACTATATACAGAAACGGTGCCACTTAATTCTTCGGTACAGTAAGCAAAACGACCATTGGGATGGAAGATGAAGTGCCGGGGACCGCTACCGGGCTCCGCCCTGACTATAGATCCCGTGCCTGTACGCAGGGGATATTCATTGTTCGCGTCGAAGGAATATACGGCTATTCTATCGGCGCCGAGATCGGGAAAAAATATGTAGTCCTCTTTTGGCGAGAATACGGCGCTATGTACGTGCGACCCTGCTTGCCGTTCTGTGTTTATGTTGCTGCCGTGGGTGAAAGAAATGTTTTCGCAAGGGTATAGTAGTGTGCCGCTTTTTTCTATCCCCAGAACTACGGCAGAGCCTTCTGTGTAATTGGCATTTACGAGCCATTTGTTGGTTTTGTCTACAGATGCGTATACAGGGTTCTCTCCGCCGCTTGATTGCTGATTGAGATAAGACAATTTACCGGTGGTGCTATCGAAGGCAAAAGCGCTTATGCTACCCTTATGTGGCATTTGTGTTTCGGTACAGGCATAGAGGTGGCAGCCATCGGGTGCAAGCGTAATGTAGGAGGGGTTGGTAATGTTTTCGCCATTACTAACAAATGTAAGCGCGCCATTGTCCGGGTTGAAACTGTATATGTAGATGCCTTTGCCGGGTTTGCTGTGGGTGTAGGTGCCTATGAAGAGGTAAATGGTTTTGTGAGGATGTGTTTGAGCGAAAAGCTTACTGCTAAAACCGAATAGACAAATAACTGTTAATGATAGCAGGTAGTTCATTATTGATTGCTTAGTCGAAAGCGTTAAGGTAATACATTATAGGTTGAAATAAAATTTGTACCTTTGAAGGACAACGGAATTATATGTGGGCAGATTTTATAGAGCAAAAAAAAGGCGTTTTAGGTGGTAAGCCTGTGATAAAAAACACAAGAATTGGTGTTGAGCTTATTTTAGAAAAAATAAGCGAAGGAGAGTCTATTGAAGAACTTATAGTGGCATATCCCCACCTATCCAAAAATGAAATACTTGCTTGTATTGCATATGGTGCAAGTCGTGTGCGTAATGAAATTATTATAGATGTTGCATGATTTCCCGATTATAGTTGCTGACGAAAGTGTAGATTGGCGTATTGTCAAAAGCCTAAAGGAACATGGATATTCTGTATATTCTATATTAGAAGAGCAGAGTGGCATTAGTGATGATGAAGTAATAGCTATCGCAATTGAGAAAGGAGGCTTTATCATCACGGAAGATAAAGATTTTGGTGATGTACTTGTTTATAGTAAGGAAGGTCTCCTTGATGTTGGCAGCATGCTTCTTAGAATATTTGACCAGCCGATACAGGCTAGAATTAGATTGGTTATTGATGCATTAAGGTATCATAGCGAAGACATGAAGAATTGTTTCTCCGTTCTTACTGCAAAGAAACTAAGAATAAGAAAATATGGATTATAGTAAACCTTTTTAATGCCCTCCAATGCTGCTATCATAATCAATACCCTGCCTGCGTAGTATGCCCTTAACGCCTACGGCAAATAATGCGAGGTAGGCGAAGCAGAATACCGGTATCCAGTAAGAGTTGTGGATGCCGATGCTTTGCAGATCGGATAGTTTGCCTTGTATGGGTGGTATGATGGCCCCGCCGAGTATCATCATCACAAGGAACGCGGAGCCTTGCGAGGTATGCTTGCCGAGGCCTGCTATAGCCAGCGCAAATATGGCGGGCCACATGATAGAGCAAAACAAACCACCGCTAAGGAAGGCATAGATGGCAACAGTGCCTGTGGTGAATATACCAACCAGCATACAGGCCATACCAGCGAGTGCAAATATGAGGAGCGTACGTGCGGGCTTATCCTGCCCGGCATAGAAGGCTATTGCCTGTAGTATGATGCACACAATGTACCACGTGAGCGGTTTGATGTCGTTTTGCGCAATGGCATTGATGCCTAAGACTACTAAGAATGCGATGACCGGTACTATGAAGATAAGAATGCTGCGTAGTGTTTTTGATGGCTCAAATATTTTGATGGAGCCCGTCCAGCGGCCTACCATGAGGCTGCCCCAGTACATGGAGATAAATGGCGCAACCTGTGTGAGCTTGTACCCGCCAAAGTCGGGCTGAGTGAGTAGTGCGCCGAGATTACTTTGTATGGTCACTTCCACACCCACATAGGTGAAGATGGCGAGCATGCCCAGCACCAGCTGTGGGTACTTCATAGCGCCCCAGCCATTGCTGTTCTTCTTTGCGCTGAAGAGGGAGAATACCAGGGTGCCTACGATGACAATAAGCCCGACCATAAGTAGTTTTGTCCGGGTCATTTCTACCTCTTGCAGAATAGATTTGTCTTCTGTGACAACAGTATAAGTCCTGAACACCCAAATGAAGGTGATTGCCAGTAAAACGGTCATTATAGCTAAGGCACCTAATGCTTTTGGCGATTTTTCAGGTTCGGTTTCGAATTTTCCTGATGGTAGTTTTTTTGAAAAGAAAAACAGCGCAGCAGCCACCACAAAAAGAATGCCGACGCATGCGTATAACATAGTTACATTGCCAAGGCCAAGTGTTTTAACAAGTGCATTTATCTGGTCTGATGTTGTTGCTTTAGTAGTGCCAAACAATGCAAGACCTACTACAATAGGCCCGATAGCTGTGCCAAATGAGTTGATGCCACCACCTAAAGTAATGCGATGTGTACCTGTGGCAGGCGGCCCAAGCAAAGCCGCAAAAGGATTGGCGGCGGTCTGTTGTAAAGAAAAGCCCAGCGCTACGGCAAATAAGCCAATAAGCATACCAGGGAAAGTGTTGGCATTTACCGCAAGTATCATAATGACCGCACCGAAGGCGGAGAACAACAGCCCGTAGACAATACTATTACGGTAGCCCCATTTAGGGATTACATCTTTTCCAAAGACTGAGGCAATAAAATACAATGTCAGCGCACCTAGGTAGTATGCTGAGTAAAAGGCAAAATCAATGAGCTGTGACTGGAACTGGTCGAGCTTGAAGTAGTGCTTACAAAAGGGGATGAAGACCCCATTGCCTGCGGCAATAAAACCCCAGAAAAAAAACACCGTGACCAATGTAGATAACGCCCCCGAATTCTCAGATGATGACTTTGCAGTTTGTACCGGCTCCATTCTTTTACTATTTGCAGTAAAATAGGAAGTAATTCTGAATAATAATAATGCGGAAGGCTCTTACAATAAACTGTGGTTACTTTTGCTTACCACGAGTGAAGATTTGACAACTTTTTAAAAGTTGTCAAATCTGGCAGTGGCAATAATCTATTAAGATGATATTTGTGTTTACAAGATCGTCCAGGTCTTATCTCCTGAAAGTATTTTGTCGAGGGATGGCTTGCCTTTGCGGGCTACCAACTCTTCTATCTGATCCTGCATGCCTTGTTCATAAGTCGGGCGTTCTTCAGCAAATAACACACCGAAAGGGCGGGGGAAATGTTCGCCGTTAAAGGTATTATCGAAGAAGCGGGCCATAATGTTGGCTTTTGTCTTGTCCTGCTCATCATGTATCCAGAGGTCATTGACAGATACGCCGGAAGTATTCAGATCCACAATTACAGGAACAATGCCGTCAAATTTGATACCCTTTTCTTCATTATTGCCAAAGATGAGGGGTTTGCCGTGTTCTACGAATATGGCTTGTTCCTTCTTTGTTTCTTTTTCTGAGAATGCAAAGAAAGTAGCATCATTGAACACAGGGCAGTTCTGATAGATTTCTACAAATGAAGTGCCTTTATGTGCGTTGGCGCGGCGCAGTACCATCTGCATGTGCTTAGGGTCCCGGTCGAGCGAGCGGGATACGAAGGAGCATTTAGCTCCCAGAGCCAACTCACTTGGGTTGAATGGTTCTTCCACAGAACCGTAGGGTGTGGATTTGGCCACCTTTCCTTTTTCGGAGGTAGGGGAGTATTGGCCTTTGGTGAGCCCGTATATCTGGTTGTTGAACACCATATAATTCAGGTCAAAGTTCTTACGCATCAGGTGTATGAAGTGATTGCCACCTATGGAGAAGGCATCGCCATCGCCTGATACCACCCACACGCTCAGGCGCGGGTTGAGGGCCTTTACGCCCGATGCTATTGCGGCTGCACGGCCATGTATGGTGTGCATGCCATAGGTATCCATGTAGTAAGTGAACCTTGCAGCACAGCCTATGCCCGATATAAATACAATATCTTCTTTGGGTACGCCAAACTCGGGCATCACGGTCTGCACCTGCTTCAGGATGGAGTAGTCGCCGCAACCGGGACACCATTTCACTTCCTGGTTCGATGCAAAGTCTTTTGGGGTGAGCTTTGGCGTTTCCGCCGCCTGCTCTGTAATAGTGGTCATTCCAGTTTATTTAATCAGCTCAAGAATTTTATGTTTCAGTTCGGCAGTGGTGAAGGGCAGGCCCTGCATCTTAGAGAAGCCTATTGCGGGTACCAGGTATTTAGCCCTGATCAGTTGTAACAACTGGCCCGAATTCATTTCCGGTATCAGCACCTGGTCGTAGCTCTTCAATAATTCGCCAAGGTTCTTAGGGAAAGGATTGATATGCTTCAGATGAACGTGAGCTACATCGTACCCACCTTCTATTAACTCACGCACAGCGGTCTTTATAGCGCCACCTGTAGAGCCCCAGCCCAGTACGAGCAGCTTGCCTGATGTATTGCCTGTTTGTGGTTGTATATCGGGTATGCCATCTGCTATCTTCTCTATTTTCTCTGCACGCAGGCGTGTCATGGCCTCGTGGTTCTTGGCATCATAAGACACATTGCCGGTCTCATTTTGCTTTTCCAATCCGCCTATGCGGTGCATCAGCTCTTTGGTGCCGGGTACTACCCATGGGCGAGATAATTTTTCATCGCGCTTGTAAGGAAGGAAAGTACCGCCGGGGTTGTTATTTTCTGTGGTGAATTGCACATTGATCGGCTTCAGGTCTGCTGCCGCCGGGAAGCGCCATGGCTCAGAGCCGTTGGCAATGTAGCCATCGCTGAGTACAATGACAGGTGTCATATGGTCTACAGCTATGCGCACCGCTTCCAGTATAGTATCAAAACAATCGGCTGGTGATGCTGCCGCAATTACGGGCAACGGCCCTTCGCCATGCCTGCCATACATAGCCTGCATCAGGTCTGATTGTTCTGTTTTTGTCGGCAAGCCCGTTGATGGCCCGCCACGTTGTATGTCTATAACGAGCAATGGTATTTCCAGTATGGTAGCGAGACCCAGCGCTTCGGTCTTTAAAGACATGCCGGGACCTGATGTGGTGGTAACCCCAAGGCCGCCTGCATACGATGCGCCTATAGCGGCACATATGGCGGCTATTTCATCCTCGGCCTGGAAGGTCTTTACATTGCTTGTTTTGTACTTCGATAGTTCATGCAGCACATCAGATGCCGGGGTGATGGGGTAGGAGCCAAGGAACAAGGGCAGGCCTGACAATTCAGATGCAGCCACAAGCCCTATGGCTGTGGCCTGGTTGCCGGATATGTTCCTGTATTCGCCCTTGGGCAAATTTGCAGGTGACACCTTGTAGCGTGTGGTGAATATCTCGGTATGGTCGCCAAAGTTCCAGCCTGCTTTCAGTGTTTTGATGTTGGCCTCAGCTATGTCCGGCTTCTTCGCAAACTTCTCCTTGAGGAAGGTGATGGTGAAGTCCATAGGCTCATCAAACATCCAGAAGAGGAGGCCGAGCACAAACATATTTTTGGAGCGCTCTATCTCCTTCATGCCGAGTCCGGAGCCTTCAAGGCATTCTTTGGTGAACCGGGTAATGTCTATTTTATACAGCGTGTATTCCTCCAAAGAGCCATCGTCGAGCGGGTTTACGCCCGGCGGGTAGCCGGCCAGGTTGAGGTTCTTTTTATCAAATCCTGCCGTGTTGACAATGATGATACCGCCTTTTTTCAGACGGGCTAAGTCCACTTTAAGGGCTGCGGAGTTCATGGCCACCAGCACATCATATTGATCGCCGGGAGTGAATATCTCTACACTGCCAAAATGAACCTGGAAGCCGGATACGCCAGCGGTAGTGCCTATGGGGGCCCTTATTTCTGCCGGGAATTCGGGGAATGTGCTGAGATCTTTGCCTAAATATGCCGCAGTATCGGTAAACTGTGTACCGGTAAGCTGCATGCCATCGCCTGAATCACCGGAAAACCTTATCACTATACTTTCTGCCTCTACCGGGGCGTGGTGATGTCCCGGTTTGCTTGCTAAAGTTGAATCCATTATACAAAGTTA
>CAIVKT010000151.1 GCA_903906615.1 uncultured Bacteroidota bacterium
CCGCTGCGCTTTATGGAAAAAATGTCTGTATTGTAGGCTTAGGGAGTATCGGCAGGCTGGTTGCAGACCGGTTGAGGCCGTTTGGCATAAAAATATCAGGCACTGATGACCATCCAAAGCATATGGAAGACGATATAACTGTTTTTCATACGGACCAATTAAAGGAAGCGGTTTCTGATGCTGATTTTGTGGTGCTTTGTGTGCGGGCTACCAGTGAAAACAAAAACCTCATTAATGCAGAAGTTTTGAAAGCCATGAAGAAAGGGGCGATACTGGTTAACATTGCAAGAGGGTCATTAGTGGATGAAACGGCGTTGTTTGACGCAGTAAAAAGCGGGCATATTGCCGCCGCCGGGCTCGATGTAATGCAAAACGAACCTGTTGATCCGCAGCACCCATTGCTTTCCCTGCCACAGGTATTGATCACGCCCCATCTCGCCGGCACTACCGATATTACGTTAAAAGGCATGGCCGACTATGCCGTAAAGGTTATCACTGATTTTGCAGCAGGGAAAAACCCGGAGGCGTTGGCCGGCGATCCGAGGAAGCCATAACTAATGAGCAAAAACAGCCAGTAGCGAATAAATTCATAAGCATGCGAATTCGGACTAATGCACATGGTGAACGTTCGTTTTTACTTTCTATCTTTATACTACTTATAAAGGTGAATCAATAGCCGCGGAACAGGCGTGCGATTTCAGAAGCAACAAGAAAAGGGAAACGATATGGAAGTAGGAATAGATAGTTTTGCGGCAATGTTCAGCGGGGACAGCAGCCGATCAATAAGTGATACTGATTCGTTGTCGCAATTGCTGGACAGGATAGAACATGCAGATCATGCAGGGCTTGACGTGTTTGGTATCGGGGAACATCACCGCAAGGATTTTCTTGATTCTGCGCCTACGCTTATACTGGCCGCAGCCGCAGCCCGCACAAAACGCATCCGGCTAACTAGCGCAGTTACTGTGCTTAGCGCAGCCGACCCGGTAAGAGTGTTCCAGGAGTTTGCCACCCTTGACCTGATCTCCAAAGGCCGGGCAGAGTTGGTTGTGGGGCGTGGATCGTTCATTGATGCGTTCCCACTCTTCGGGTATAATCTACAGGATTATGATGCGCTCTTTATTGAAAAGCTTGGCCTGTTGCTTGATATCCGAGAAAACGAATTTGTTACCTGGTCGGGTAAATTCCGCGCGCCGCTTAACAACCAGCCGGTGTATCCGAGGCCGTTACAGGATCCAATACCCATATGGCTGGGAGTAGGGGGTACACCCGAATCCTTTATACGGGCGGGGGCTTTGGGGCTACCGCTTATGGTGGCTGTGATAGGTGGCGAAACACGCCAATTCCGCCCGTTGATAGACCTATACCGTGAAGCAGGAAAAAAAGCCGGCTATCAGCCGGAGCAATTAAAAGTAGGGTTGCATTCGCTCGGCTATGTGGCTGATACCACGCAAGAGGCGTTAGCTGATTTTTATCCGGGTTATGCAGCAGGGATGACCAAGATTGGTAAAGAGCGCGGCTGGCCGCCCATGACAAGAAGTCGCTTCGAGTCGCAACTGGGCCCTAAGGGTGCATTACTTGTTGGTAACCCGGAGGAAGTAGCGAAGCAAATACTCGGCCATGCCAAGTCCCTTGGGGGTATTTCAAGAATTACGTTTCAGATGGATAGCGGTGAAGTGCCTCATGAGAAACTGATGCGGTCCATTGAACTGATCGGCACACGACTAAAGCCTTTGTTGATCGGGGGTGATAAATACTGAACCATTTAGAACGGACTTGCTATATGCTGATTATTTTTTTCGTTTTGTCGTAAGAGGATAATCAGTATAACCGGTTGCTCCACCAGTGTAAAATGTTTGTGGATAAGGTATTGCAACACTTAGACTCTGTTCTAAACGTTCTGCCAAATCCGGGTTAGCGAGTATAGCGTTTGTTCAATACAGTTTTACAGGGACATCCGAAGGTGTGGCGTGGCCTATGCGGGGAGGCCAGTGTTAACGCAACTAAAAGCCAACGAGAAGGCCTGATTTTTAAATTTAACGGTTAGTGGTAGCCCATCAGTAATTGTAACAGCCTATGCTTACTACACGATGATTGACTCAGGCAACGTGTCCGGCTTTGCATAGGTCAGCCGGGAGATAAACTCTGTCCGGTGATAGCTATCAAGCCCCGCACAGGTAATGCTGCCGGCCTTTTGCAGGTCTACATAGCCGTCAGTCATTAGTGATTCTCGCGGTATAGATACATACGTTATCTCTGCCAGTATCATTACAGTCCCATTAAGTTCTATATCTGTTCTCTGTCGAAAACTCGCCCCGATTTTTACATGGCTCTCTGCTACAAATGGGGCATAATGATCCTGCAAATACTCTTCTGTAAGCATAACAGCGTCAAACTCTGATACACCAGCGGCATAGCGGGCTGAAGTTTGATGTGCAGCTTTATAAAATGATTCCTGCACATGATTAACGGTGAATACACCCGTTTCCAGTATATTATGGAGTGTATGCCGCTCTACAGAATCAGGGCGCACAATAAAGCCGAATAAAGGCGGGTTAGCGCCAATATGAAAAAAAGAATTGAATACCGCCAGGTTGCTCTGCCCATCCCTATTGCGCGTGCCTATTAAAGACAGACTTTTAAAGCCCCCTAATGAATTGATGAACATGGCCCGGTAGCGTTGCTCCAATGCCAGTATGTCCTTACTGTAGTATTCTATTTTATTCATTTCAGATCATTTTATCGCGCCCATGCCGCCATCTACAGCTAATACCTGCCCTGTTATCCAAGATGCCCGGTCAGATAACAGAAATGCAATCGCCTCTGCCACCTCATGTGGTGTGCCTATTTTTTTCATAGGGTTACGTTTTTCAGATGCTTCTGCTTTCTCGGGTGTAGATATGAATTTTTCGCTCAATGGGGTATTCGTTAATGACGGGGCTACCGCATTTACACGTATCCCCGGCGCCAGTTCTGCCGCCAGCGCCCTGGTAAGCCCTTCCAGCGAAGCTTTCGCCATAGAGATAGAAGCATGGAATGGCATACCGGACTGTGCTGCAACCGAACTTATGAATACCACAGCGCCCGCGCTGCTTTTCTTCAGGTTGCTCAAATAGGTTTGCACAAATGCTGCTGCGCCAAGGGCATTGACCTGGTAGTCATACATAAAATCCTGGGCGCTGATCCGGGCAAACGGCTTCAGGTTGATGGTACCCGGGAAATATACAAGCCCGTCTATCACACCTTCCATTGCCGGGAACGCACCGGCATCATACTTATCCACGGTATAGCATTCATCATATCCCTGCACATCATTTTTCGTACTGATGCCCACAACCCTCACCCCGCCGGCCCTGAGCATCTGTGCAGTTTC
>CAIVKT010000152.1 GCA_903906615.1 uncultured Bacteroidota bacterium
CCACCACATCTACATGCACAAACCAGTATATATCGGCGCGCTTGGGTTTGCGGTACAGTATGGAGTAAAGTATCTTATGCTCTATTTCCTTCGGGTTGTTGGCGCTGGTGAGGTATACCAGGTGTGTAGCGTATTTGTTAATGCCGGTATCATTGCTCAGCTCCTGTATGATTGGTATGTAATCATCCATTCGCACAAACTCCACATAACGGTTCTTTATCTTCCGCGATTTGTACCAAACGATCATAGTGAGGAACAGGCCGCCAGCCACCACTACCGTAACCACACCGCCCTCTACAAATTTCTCCACCAGGTTCGCCCACAGGAAGGAGAACTCAATAGTGAGGTACACCACCAGGTAGGTAACGATCCACACGATAGGCACCCGCTTCACAAACATATAGTAAGAGAACAGGCAGGAGGTCATGATCATGCAAATAGTAATGGAAAGCCCATAGGCTGCTTCCATATCCGACGATCGCTTAAAGTATAAAGTGATCGCCGTGCAGCCTACAAACAACAACATGTTGATACCCGGAATGAAGGATTGCCCCCGCTCCACAGTAGGATAATTGATCTTCATCTTCGGCCACAGGTTCAGTTTCATAGCCTCGCTGATGAGCGTGAACGAACCTGATATAAGCGCCTGGCTGGCAATGATAGCAGCAATAGTGGCTATGATGATACCCGACAGCAGGAACCAATGCGGCATCAGTTCATAAAAAGGATTTTTTACGGCAGAGCTCCACACCTCACTTTTTATATTGATCAGGAAGGCCCCCTGGCCCAGGTAGTTGAGTATGAGGCAGGTCTTTACAAAGACCCACGATGCACGGATATTGCCCCTGCCGCAATGCCCGAGGTCGGAGTAGAGCGCCTCGGCGCCCGTTGTACACAGGAACACTGCCCCCAATATCCAAAACCCTTTGGGATAAACAGTCAGCACTCTTATTGCATAATAAGGATTGAGCGCGCGGAAGATACGCCAGTCATTGGCCTGGTACAGCTCATGCAGCCCCAATACTGCCAGCATCAGGAACCAGACCAGCATGATAGGGCCAAATGCCTTACCAATATTACTGGTACCAAACTGTTGAAAAAAGAACAATACAGTAAGGATACCGATAACGATATACACGATCGTCATTACATTGATGTGGTGCAGGTAAGGGATGTTTTGCAGCCCCTCTATGGCGGAGGTCACAGAGATGGGCGGGGTGATCATTCCATCGGCCAGCAGCGCAGCGCCGCCTATCATAGCGGGGAAGACGGTCCACTTGCCATGCCTGCGTACCAGCGCGAACAAAGAAAAGATGCCGCCTTCGCCATTGTTATCGGCCTTCAGGGTCAGCATCACATACTTCACAGTAGTTTGCAGGGTAAGCGTCCAGATGATGCAGGAGAGTGCGCCTATGATCAGGAATTCATTGATCACCTTGCCATTACAAATGGCATTCATTACATACAAGGGCGAGGTGCCAATATCTCCATAAATAATCCCCAATGCAATAAGGATACCCGCAACCGACGCCTTATTCAGATTCTTTCCCAATGCTATCCCCGGATTAATGTGTCAGACGGCGCAAAGTTATAACAAAGGGTAGGAAAACAGAAAACTAATAGAGGAAATTTTTAATTTTATTCGCAGGTAAGATGAATGACCCGCATATATTCAACCATGATAAAATCAAGAATAATATTGTAATATTATCCTCTAAATCAAACAAACACACCCATGGGTATAGGCGTAAGAATTATCGTAGGTATCGTAGCCCTTATTATTGCCGTGCTGGTTGCCGCAGCCTTTGGCGGAGATGACTATTCCATAGAGCGCAGTGTGGTCATCAACAAGCCCGCACAGGAGGTGTTCAACTACATCCGTGTTATGGGCAACCAGGTGCATTACAGCAAGTGGGTAATGGCCGACCCTAATGTAAAACTAACCTACACAGGCACGGATGGCACCGAAGGTGCCACAATGGCCTGGGATAGCCAGGATAAGCAGGTAGGTCAGGGGTCACAAACCATCACTAAGTTAGATGACGGCAAGCGTATGGACCTCTCCATCCATTTCATCAAGCCATTTGAAGGCAACAGTACTGCCTACTTTACCACAGAAGCAGTTTCGCCTAGCCAAACCAAGGTGGTATGGGGCTTTTATGGTAAAAAGGACAAGTACGCAATGAAGCTCATGCACCTCGTTTTCAACCTCGAAAAATCAATAGGAAGCGACCTGCAAACAGGACTGAATAACCTTAAAGGCGTTATGGAGAAATAGTATTTCCTCTACCCTCCTACAAGATATAGCGCCCCGAAGATCGGGGCGCTTTTTATTTTTCAAAAAAAATCTGAAAATAATTTTGTGCAACCAAAAGGTTTCATATATTTGCGCAACCAAAAGGTTTCATAAAGATGCGCAGAGATGTTTTCCAGGCTATTGCCGACCCCACGAGGAGAGAGATATTGAATATGGTAGCCTACCAGCCACTTAATGTGAACTCGGTAGCCGAGCATTTTGACGTGAGCCGCACTGCCATATACAAGCACATGAAGATACTCATAGAGTGCGGCATGATAGACATCAAACAGCAGGGCCGTGAGCGCTACTGCGAAGCCAAACTCACCAAGCTCAATGAAGTATCGGACTGGATAGAACAGTACAAACAATTCTGGACCACCAAGCTCGACTCATTAGAACAATACCTGGAAGAACTGCAAAAAGAAAAACCGATAACCACTAAAAAGAAAAAAAATGGCACAAGCAAATCAACACGATGACGAAAGGACAGAACGCTCCATGAGCATCACCCGCATACTGAATGCGCCACGCGAGCTGGTATTTGAAGTATGGACCAACCCGGAACATATCAAGAACTGGTGGGGGCCTGATGGCTTTACCAATTCCATATCCAAAATGGAGTTGCGCCCCGGTGGCGACTGGGAGTTTGTAATGCACGGGCCTGATGGTACCGACTACAGGAACAAGCACAGCTATGTAGAAATAGTGCGGCCCGAGCGCATTGTGATGAACCACATAACGGGGCCTAAACACCAGGTGATAGTAACCTTCGAGGACATGGGCGACAAAACAAAGCTGCACTGGCAAATGATCTTTGAGACACCGGACGAAAAGGAAAGAACAATAAAAGTATTCAACGCAGCCGAAGGCCAGAAACAGAATGTGGACAAACTGGCCGCCTATCTTGCCGCACATGCCTCAGAGATAATACCCGCAAAAGAGCTGACCATAACGCGCACCTTCAACGCAACGCCCGAGCTGATGTTTCAATTATGGACAGACCCTAAGCACCTGAAACAATGGTTCGGGCCACGAGGTTTTACCATACCTACTTGCGACATAGATGCGCGCCCCGGTGGCAATATGCGCCTGGACATGCAAGGCCCGGACGGCAGGATATATCCCGGTGCAGGACAATATATAGAGCTACAAGAGCCTGGACTGATCGTATTCACCACAAGTGCATTGGATCGTGAAGGTAAACCCTTGTTTGAAAATATGAACCGTATTACATTTACCAAAGAGGGCGATAACAAAACACTGATGACACTAACAGTGGTCGCAGCGAAGATAAGGCCGGAAGGTGCGCCATATATAGCCGGCATGAACGAGGGATGGAAACAAACCCTTGACAAACTGGATGAATACACAAACAATTTTTGATCACAACTAAACACACACACAAATGAAAAAGACAAAGATCATTTTCTGGACAGCGACGATCATCTTCGCATTACTAATGCTGGCATCAGCCATACCGGATATTCTAAACGTGGCAGATGCCAAAAAATTCATGGCCACATTGGGCTACCCCGCCTACATCATTCCCTTCCTGGGTTGGGCAAAGTTACTGGGTATTATCGCCATACTCGTCCCGGGCAGTTATCCACGTATCAAAGAGTGGGCCTATGCAGGCCTGTTCATTGACCTTACCGGCGCACTGTATTCCAACTTATGCACCACCGGCCCATCGGCAGGTATGCTGACGATGCTGATATGGGTAGTACCCGGTATTGTATCTTATATCTATTACCATAAAAGGCTTAATGAAGCCAGTAAATAAAAACACATGCTACAAAGCATAGAAGTATTCAAAACAAACATTCAGCTAACGGAACATGCCGCTGCTGCGTGTCGGATGCTGTACATCAACTTCCCCACACATACTACCGACTTCGACCTCGAGGATTGCGACAGGGTGCTAAGGGTAAAGGGAAGGAACATTATACCTGAGCAAGTAATGGACTGCGTAAGAGCCGATGGATTTGAATGTGAAATATTGGAGTGAACATTTTATAAAACTTAAAAACCAAAAAAATGAGCAACACAAAAGAATTAGTGATCACCCGCACCTTCAGTGCTCCACGCGAGCTGGTCTTCAAAGCATTCAGCGAAGCAGAGCGCATGGCCAAATGGTGGGCACCTCCGGGCATGGCCATACAGGTAGTACGGTTTGAGTTCAGGCCGGGAGGCATGTTCCTGTATTGCAACAAGAATGAGCAATTCGAGATGTGGGGCCGGTTTGTGTACGGGGATATTGCGCAGCCTGAGCGTATCGTATTCATCAATTCATTCTCAGATAAGGACGGCAATATCGCCAAATCACCTTTCCATCCTGTATGGCCTGCAGAGATATTGAATACCATGACCCTTACCGAAGCAGATGGCAAGACCACCATGGAGCTGCGCGGCGGCCCCATCAATGCTACCCCCGAAGAGCAGCAGGTATTTGAAGACAATGCAGGCAACATGCAGCAAGGCTTCAAGGGCGTGCTGGATCAGTTGGAGGCTTATTTGGCAAGTGCGGAATAGAGCTTATTTTCATTTTAGGAAGGAGCATGAAAAACGCCATGCTCTTTTTTTATTCTTTCAAACAAATTATTCATATCTTTAGTTGACAACATTTATTTTCTTGAAAAAAATCTTACCCATATTGCTGTTAGTCAGCTATGCTTGCACAGCACAAAATTATGAGTGCTTGCAAACTAGCGGGAAACATTATTTCATTAATGCGAACGGTTATTTGAGGGGCATACGAATTGACTCAGTAAAGACCCTTGGAACATCAATATTATATTATCCCTTTCACACACCGCGAGGTGCGACAACAGGAATGATGTCATTACTTGATTCAACCGGCGGCAGTTGGTTAGGCAAACAGGTAAAAAAAACGAGTGATGGAACATATATTTTCGATAGCTACTGGAACGATTCGGTGGTAATAAAAACTCAATCTCATGTGGGAGATTCGTGGACGTTCTATTCGGACACAAGTGAGTTGTATTATAAGGCTACAACGATAGCTATAGATACGATGAGCCTATCAGGCACTATAGATTCTATTAAGAAAATCTTGATCACAGCTCGAAATATGGCCGGCATTGTCACAACAGATCCATTGGACAGTATAGTGATCATTTTAAGTAAAAACAATGGTTTTGTTCAGGTATTTGATCTATATACTTTCCCATATCATTTACCGGGCAGTTTTTATACAACCGGATTAGATTATTATTTGGACATTGTCAATTCAAATGCCCAATATCCCATTCAAACATACCATTACATTACAAGTAGCCCAATTGCTGTTAACACAATATTTGTATCAACTTCCTTCTCTTCGCCCACAGTTCGGCAATTAACTCAATGGCATCTAGGAGATGTTTATGAATTCAGTAAATGTGAATGGCATATGGATGCCCCCATACCTGTTTGCGACCCTGTTCAGGAATATGATATGGATACTATAATATCATCATCAAGTAGTTCGGATTTTGATTTTTCGGGTTGGAAATGCGACCTGCATTATGCATATCCTGTTTTCAATAATCCATACTACGTAAGCAATTATAACAGTGGCACTTTTAGTTTTAGTGCCTCAAATGTTATTGACACTACATTTATGCCTGAAGAAATGGGACAATCCAATTTCTTTTACTACATGCCCAACGATAGTAGCTATAATAAAGTGGGGCCGCTATTCGCTATTTCAAATAATTATTTGTCCGGAGCAACTTTGGGCTTCCCTATCGGTCCTGGTGCTGTTGTCAAAATATACAAGTTCCCATTTGGATTACTTCACTCTTATGATGCTTTTGAAAATACACCATATTCAGTAGATGACCAGACCTTGATCTACTATAACAAGTCAGGCGATATTTTCGGCTCTTATGTTTCTCCTTTATCGGTCGACCTTCTTAAAAAAAATAGCACTGGAATCGACCTCTATCCTAATCCGGTAGTCGAAGTATTAAATATCTCTGCGCCAGACGAAATATCCCGTGTGGTAATTTCAAATTTACATGGGCAAGTTCTTTACAATGGCGCTTATCAATCTAAATCTGTTCAGATAGACCTAACCCAATTCACCCCTGGCATGTACCTGGTAAAAATCAATGGGATAATTGTCAGGAAATTTATTAAACGATAGACATAGTGTTTAAAGGCATACATTTTTCATTAGCTCATATCAAGCTATTAACTTACCAACCTTAACCGTATCTTTGCCCATTCTAAATAAAACTTAGTATGTCATCAACCTGGTTTCGCCGTAATAAGAAAGGGATACTGACCAGTACCGAAGAGAAGAAGGAAACACCGGACGGACTGTGGCACAAATGCCCCGAATGCAAGGCTACTACTACTGTAAAAGACCTGCATGACAATCTATACATTTGCCACCAATGCAATTACCACAACCGCATTAACTCAAAGGAATATTTCGAGATACTTTTTGATAACAACGAATACGAATTGCTGTTTGAGAACATAGTACCTAAGGATATGCTGGGCTTTGTAGACATGAAGCCTTATGGCGCACGCCTGGTAGAAGCACAAAAAACCACCGGCCTCAAAGATGCCATGACCGTAGGCGCCGGCGAAATGAATGGCCAGGGCTTTGTAATAGCCTGTATGAACTTCAATTTCATTGGCGGGTCTATGGGCTCGGTGGTGGGCGAGAAGATAAGCCGCGCTATAGATTACAGTATAAAGCACAAGTTGCCGCTCATGGTCATTTCCAAGTCGGGCGGTGCACGTATGATGGAGAGCGCTTTCTCACTGATGCAGATGGCCAAGACATCTGCCAAGCTCACGCAACTGGCCAAGGCACAGCTACCCTACATATCCCTGATGACCGATCCTACCACGGGCGGTGTTACGGCATCGTACGCTATGCTGGGCGATATCAACATTGCCGAGCCTAAGGCGCTCATCTGCTTTGCAGGGCCACGCGTAATAAAGGAAACCATAAAGAAAGACCTGCCTGAAGGTTTTCAGCGCTCCGAGTTTCTGCTGGACCACGGCTTCCTTGATTTCATAGTAGACCGCAAAACGCTGAAGCATAAACTGTCGCAGGTATTGGAGTGGTATATGAAACCAAATGTCTCAATGGCGTAATGGCTC
>CAIVKT010000153.1 GCA_903906615.1 uncultured Bacteroidota bacterium
CATGGCGGCGGCTCAACAACAGAAGCTGCGCGTAGATAATGCGCTTTTTGTGTAATCCGCCTTACCTATGCAATAGTAGTCTCAGCCTGCAACATAGCCAAGGCATCTCCTACAATAAAGAAGCTACCTGTTATCAGTAATACATCATCATTGTTCAATGCCTCTTTTGCAGTTGTTACCGCTGCGGTGATGGTTGGGTAATCGTTGCCTTGCAAGCCTGCCTGTGCGGCCATTGCTTTGAGGTCGGCTGCGGGGAGGGCGCGCAGGTTGTCTGCATTGCAGAAGTAGAAGGTGGCATCTTTAGGGAACAACGCCAGCGCCTCTGCCACATCTTTATCTTTTACAAAGCCGATTACTATGTGTTTTTTGCCTGCAACTACATCATCTGACCTGGAATTTGTTTCCTGGGTTTTGGAATTTAAATTTTCTAATTGTTTCAACACCTCTTTCAGTCCTGCGGGATTGTGGGCTACATCGCAGATGATGGTGGGGTGCTGCTGCACTATATCCCAGCGGCCGCGGAGGCCGGTGGCGCTCTTCACATGTGCCAGTGATGCGACCACATTTTCCATGGTGAGCTTAAAGCCAATGCGGGTAAGCACTTCTGCTGCTGTAAGTACGGTCTTTATATTGTGCTGCTGGTAGTTGCCCAGCAGGTCGGTCTTTACGGTGTACATTTCGCGGTGGGCATTGTGTACCGCTTTGTAGTATTGGTAGTTGCCGTCTCCGCCGGTGCGCACCATGCCCCACAGGGTTTGTGCATAATAGACCGTGCTGCGCTTGTGTACCGAATGCTCAAAAAATATACGCTCCGTTTCATCGTGCTGCTCGCCTATTACTACGGGTACATTGGGCTTGATGATGCCGGCTTTTTCGCTCGCTATTTCGCCCAGGGTATGGCCGAGCAGATCCTGGTGATCGTAGCTGATGTTGGTGATAATGGAGAGCAGGGGTGTGATGACGTTGGTGCTGTCCAATCGGCCGCCGAGGCCTGTTTCTATGATGGCAATGTCTACGCCTGCTTCAGCAAAAGCCTTGAAGGCCATGACTACCGTGATCTCGAAGAATGATGGTTTTATCTCTTCTATCAGCGCTTTATGCTCGCGCACAAAGGCTACCACCCATTCCTTGCTTACGGGTACGCCATCTATGCGGATACGCTCGCGAAAATCTACGAGGTGGGGCGATGTGTACAGGCCTGTTTTATAGCCCTGCTGCCTGCAGGCTGCTGCCAGCATATGGCTGGTACTGCCCTTGCCGTTGGTGCCGGCTATGTGTATAGACTTAAACTTCTGCTGCGGGTCGCCGAGGCCTATGCACAGCCTGATGGTATTGGTAAGATCGGGCTTTAATGCAGCCGCACCAATGCGTGAGAACATGGGCAGCTTTTCGTAGAGATAATCGAGTGTTTGCTGGTAAGTAGTTGTATCGCCCATGGGCCTATTGACGGGTTTTAAAAATGATGGTCACATCACCAAACTGCTGTGGCTCGGGGCCGGTGCTTTTGCTGAAGTGTGCATTGTTCAGCTTATCGAGCGCCAGCTTGGTAAGTTGCGGACTTGATGAGCTTTTTACGTACTTGTTCACTATCTCGCCGTTGCGGTCTACGGTTACATGTATCACCACCTTGCCGCCTTCATGAAATTCAGCTTCGAACTGGCTGGGGCTGATGCTGCGGCCGGTGAGCGTATGGCCTATGCCGCCGCTGCCGTTGCCAGGTATGCCGGTATAGTTGGCTGCGCCGGGTGTGCCGCCGGGCACGCCACGGTCTCCGGGGCCGGTGGTGTTGCCTTCGCTGGTGCCGTGTATGTTTTGTGCTGCGTTGTTGCCTCCTCCGCCATTGTCGCCTGCGTAGCTATATTTGGGCTTCTCGGGTGCAGCATGGCCTTTTTTGTTGTCCTCGGCCTGGCCCTTCTTTTTATTGTTGTCGTTCACTATAGGTGCGTCTTCCGCATCGGTACGCACAATGTCTTTGGGCAGGCTGCTTTTCTCGGCTACGGTCTTGTACACTACGCTGGCCTGGTAGGCGGCAGGCGCTTTGGTGTTCTGTGGCTGATCGTGGCCGCTGCCATTGTCGCTGGTGCCGAGGTTTACTTCGAGGCCGCCGGTGCTGTCTACAGGTGGCACTACCGCCTGCGACACAGTATAGCGCAAAAAGAAAAACAGCAGGAACAACAGCACATGTATGCCCACCGTCCATGCGAGGGCTTTACTGTTTACCGGTTTTTGTTGTGGTTGCTGCTGTAGGGCGATCATTGATAAGCAATTACTTTTTTTAAAAGTACTTAAATATGGTAACGATAAAAGTTAAATAACTTTTAAGCTAAAGTAATATAAGCGGTAATCAAGCTCTTTGCTGCTTCTTTTTTGACTTTGGAAGGCCGATTGATCGTAACATCTCATTGGCTTTAGCTACTTTGTCGGGAAATAACACAACATCGTCATACTTATCTAACGATTCATCGATGCGAACAACCGGCACCCTTTTACTATTCAGATCTTTTATTGTTCTCATAATTCAAAATTACGATTTTTTCTTTTTACCACAAACGCTTCATAATCTACATCTTTAACAAATGGTTCCCACTCATTGTGTATCTGGCCATACACTAGGAAATTCTTTTCTACATCAGTCATATACTTTGAAAGGCCCATCCTATAGAGCCTTGTGCGTGCCTGTGTGCTTCCGGTAGCATATACCCAAGCATCAGGATATTTATCAGTAAAAGCGTAGACGGTAGCTACCACAGTTGCCAAAACCATTTCGCTATCGCCATTATTTGAAATGACAATATCGTTTATTTGCCCTGTTTCAGTTTGAAGGTCACCAAATGAAAGGTTATATAGGTCCTTGTAATTCGTTGCAGTGAATTGGATCATTTTGGGTATTTGCCCTTTTGGCCCTTCACTGATGAATTGAAATGAGGTTAACTTTTTACCTGCTTTAACTTCGTATCGGTCTAATTTCATTGGTGCCGTAATTTGCTGATGTTGTTGTTATTGGTTTAAATGTAGCAAGAAATTCAGAATGTTAAAAACATTCCTTGCCCATCCCTTGGCGTGGTTTTTATTCCTCCCTACCTGAAAAACAATAAGAACATTTTAAAACATTCATACTATGAAAAAGAACTGGAAAGCAATAGCAATAACAGTGGTGGCAGCAAGTGCGCTCGTTTATCCTGCCGTGCTGCTGGCGAGGTATATAGCCCGCAAGCGTGCCGAAAATGCTGATAATGAGGCAGAAGAGGTACATACCATGAAGGCATTTATCCCTGCGTTTCGTGGCAAGCGCAAGCACCACCGCAGCGAACATAATGGCCACACCCACGATGGTATAGCTTAGCTGGCGCCGTTATTGGGTAGGTAAAAGCATGGGGCGTGTTTCGCTCCATGCTTTTTTAATGTTTATTTACACGACCCATTCACTATGGCCGTACTTAGTTTGGCCTGTGCTTCTTCGTCTTGCTTCAGCCATCCGGGTATTTCGTCGCCATCATCAAAAGCAAAACGTATATCTTCCTGGGTATTGCGCATATTAAAGTCACACTCGGGATTGTCTGTTCTTACTTTGTATTCCAGGCCGTACTCTCCGTTCAGCATACGAAAGGTAAATAATACCAGTTTCCCCATGCCATTAATCGCTATTCTTTCTTTGAATACATCATTCAATCTTTCCATACTGCACGACCTTTTTTTTAAGGTTTACTGTATGTAAGTATTATCGTGCCAATCCCGGCTGCGTTGCTGCTTTTTGCGAATTTGATATTTGTCAAATGATTTGCCCTACAGCCAAGGTATCATTGCATTGTTAGTTTTTTAAAAGCAAATGATCATTATGAAATACAAAACAGCGCTGTTGGCCCTCGCGTTCCTTATTGCCACGGCAGGCAAATCATTTGGTGCGCTACAGGTAGAAGATAGCGATACATCTGATGTGAACTCATCACAACCATTTAACTTTAATGAACCGGAAGCAGTGAGGTATTCTGCTGCTGATAATGACCGTCATAAACGCTGGCGCCATTGGTGTGTAGTACACGAAGTTGGGCTGGGGATGGTTACAGCAGGGGGAACTACTGCTTTGCTGGGAGCGGTACTCATTAGTACAGCGCCAACGGCAGATAAGCAAGGGCTCTTTCCTACAGGGCAGGCGCTGTCGGGCCTCGGTATGGAGGTGCTTGGTTTACTGACAACAGTAGTAGGCGCACCGCTCCTTATTGGCGGGTCTATCCATGATCAGAAAAAATGGCGCTATGGCTTTGTGGGGCCAAAGGGCGCGATGGGCGTAGCGTATAATTTTTGAACTATGATTTTTAATGATAGTTGATGGACTATGATCACTCATCATAGCCTAACCTTATCTACATACCCGGTAACTATCGCACTACTTAGTTTGGCCTGCGCTTCTGTATCTTGCATTAGCCACCCTGGTAGGTCGGCACTATCATC
>CAIVKT010000154.1 GCA_903906615.1 uncultured Bacteroidota bacterium
TACCGTAAATGGAGCGGCTTAAGGAGGCAAAAGAAACAGATAACGATATGAAAAAAGTGCTTTTGATCGCGATAATGGCCATAGGATTGGCAGCGAGTGTAAATGATGCGCAGGCGCAGAATAACTATAACCTGGCACCGCCATCCGGTTCGTGCATTGGCGGCACGTTTCCTACGTTCTATACGAAGCTGGACACTGTGAACAATGCAGGTACGGACACCTTTAAGGTGCATATGGTGCGCGGGTGGGAGACTACCTACAGCACTAAGAACATCAACAGCCTGGGCTTCCAGGTGGATGTGCTGAAGATCAGCGGAACACCGGGCGGGACCATATCGGTATATGGCAGTAAGAATGGCGGCATAAGCTACCTGACCACAGCGCTTACCACCTTTACCGTAACGACTACCAGCACTACGGTGCCGCAGAGCTTTGGCTATGATATTAATGCAGGCCTTGGGCTACCCTATACGGACATCATGTATGTATATAACGGGACGGGTACTATGAGCTGTAGCTGGATACTGTACCCGCTGATCAGATAATGGTTCGGCCAGGCTCACCATGACATTCTGTGTGTGTGATGATCCCGTCACTGCCCTGCCCGTAATACGGCGGGGTTTGGCGGTGCGAGAAGTTAAATTCCATAAAACAAATTCCAAATTCCAAAGTTACGGGCATGGATCACCAGTTACAGTTGCAGCAAAGTTATACAGGATTGCCAGGTACGCGGAGTTTAGGTTTGTTTGGGATGACGCTGGGGCTGCACCTGGTATGTGTGGTAACTGGGAAGTATGACTGGCATAGCCTGGCAGCGTTTATCAGTCATTTTGGAGTAGAGAGCCTGGTAAGCATAAGCAGCGGCATAGGCAGTGTGGCGACAGCGTGGGTGCTGGTAAAGCATTACCTTCTTAGAAATAAGATACTGAAGCAGGAGCTGAAGGATAAGCAGGCAGAGCTGGACGCGAAGCATAAGGAACTGGAGGAGTGCCTGGATGAGGATAAACAACCCCGCCCCTAAAGGGAGGTGTAGCGCATCAATAAGATGTTTAGAAAACTAAAGATAAAGGCGGAGCAGAAGATAGCTGCGATAGTCGTAAAGAAAATTCAAAAACGAATAGTAATGAAACAGAATACCAGTTGGAAGACAACATTGACAGGCGCATTGGGCGCTATATTCCTTGCCATACTGCCGGTAATACAGACAGGCACTTTCGATATAAAGAAAGACTGGCCTTACCTGGTAGGCGCTGCGGGAACTGCATTTGCCGGTTACATATCCAAGGATGCCGACAAGACCGGCCTGCCCGGTGATACAGATGATGCCCCGGCTAAGAAGTCGATGGTATAAAGTAGTTGTTAGTAGATAGTCGTTAATCTTTAGTATAGAGTAAAAACCTAAAATAACCAGTATGAATATCATAAAGAAAGTTGAAGGAGGCCTGGAGAAGTTCGCCATAGAGATCGGGGCTTTTGAAGCAAAGATCATAGGCGCACACTCTGCGACTGTATTGCAGATATTGAAAAATATAGATGCAGCCGCGAAGAACCCTGTAGTAGAGGGTGTATTGAGCGCAGTGATCACGCCAACGATCATGGTGCATTATCCACAGGCTGTAGCTGTATTGGATAAGGCTATCAATACTATTACAGAAGGTACGCAGATAGCTGCTGATGTGAACGCTGCGAGCGGAACAGAGGCAAAGCTGATCATCTTCATCAAGGATGTGCAGAACACAAATGTGGTACTTGGCAACTTATTGCTGCGTGGCCTGTGTGAACAAATACTGTCTGTCCTGGATAACAAGGCGCTGACTGCGGAAGTGTATCAATATTACCTGGCCGCTGAACAGCTGCTTAACGAAGCATAATGCTATCATCACCCATATTCATAGCTGTAGCAGCACTATTCCTGGTGGCATGCGGCATCATGCTGGAGCATCACCTTGGACCAAAGCCAAAGTTGGCCACTGATGAGCTGTTTACGGCCTTTGATCTAATTGATGCGGAGTGCATGCCGCTGGATGAAGGATACCATGACCGGGTAACTGCACTGCACGAAGAGCTGTGGCTATGGATGGACGCAGAGCTTATAGACACCGATCATTTGAGTGATGACCTACACGACATCATAAGAAGAGCGAGGATGGTTAATGAAAAAGCAGTTTTTTGATTATGGAAAATACTATACAAGGGATTAAAGCCAAAGCACTCGCTATAGCGATAACGCAAATAGGAGTTAAGGAAGACCCAATAGGCAGCAATGGAGGCCCACAGGTGGAACAATACCTGAAGAGCGTAGGGCTTGGAAAGGGTTATGCGTGGTGCCAAGCATTTGTGTACTGGTGCTTCGCAGAGGCGGCGAAAGAGTTGTCTATACCTAACCCTGTTGTGCATACTGCGGGTGTGCTGGATTGCTGGAACA
>CAIVKT010000155.1 GCA_903906615.1 uncultured Bacteroidota bacterium
CCGCCCTTACTGAAGCCGGCGCTGAAATGGGCTTTGTATGGCGTTTTGTCTTTGGAGAAGCGCACATCCCTGAAAATACGGAACACGCAGTCCTTGGCCTGCAGGTCTTTGAATAAAGGCTCTGAAGCGCCCAGGCCCTGTAGCACACCGGTCACTAACTGCTCAAAGTCCTCCTTGGCGGCGGCGTATTCATCGCGGTGGGCATCAAACCATACTTTGTTATTGTTTTTGCCCAGTTGCTGCAGGAATTTGATGCTCGTAGTTTGTAACATATTGGCGCTTTTTCAGAAAAACAAAGTTAAGAATTGGTGTTGGGAAAAATATACTTTGGAAATTACAATGTATAATGTAGCTTTAACGTAATTCAAACATAAAAATGTATGTTCATAGCTTCTCTTTACAACCTTAAAGGCGGGGTGGGCAAAACAGCATCCTGCGTCAACTTTGCTTATATGGCTTCGCGCGATGGCTATAAAACACTGGTGTGGGACCTTGATCCGCAGGGGGCAGCCAGCTACTACTATAAAGCCAGCACCACGGAGAAGAACAGTGTGAAGAAAATAATGGAACACAGCCTCGACATCAGCGATGCCATTGTGTCCACAAAATATCCCAACCTGGATATTATACCCGCCGACATATCGGTGCGCAAGCTGGATGTGCTGCTGGAAACCAGCCATAGCTCTAAGAAATATTTCAAGAACCTGCTCAAGGGCCTGGCCGGTACCTACGACTTTATTTTCATTGACTGCCCGCCCGGTTTCTCGAATGTTGCCGACAATATTTTTCACGCATCAGATGCTGTGCTGATGCCGGTGATACCCACTACGCTCTCTGTTCGCACTTATGAGCAGGTGAAAGCCTACCTGGAAACGCGCGAGGCGGGCTATGAAAAGCTGATGTGCTTCTTCACGATGGTGGATGCGCGCAAGAATATGCACAACGATACCATGCAGCAACTATACAAAGACAAGCGCTTCTTTGAGCACTACATACCCAACCTCTCTGATGTGGAAAAAATGGGTGTGAAAAATGCCCCGCTCGAAGCCTTTGCCCCATCCGGCTACGCATCGGTATGCTATCGTGCCCTGTGGGACGAAATAAAAGAAGGCGTGCTGGAGTGAGAATAGCAGCGTACCCCCAACAAAGGGTGCATGAAAACAGTATCATGCAGGCTGTTTATTTTCATTATTTTGCACGCTATACAAGGTATTCATGGACAGAGAAGGTATAGCAATAAAAAAAGCAGCCGCAGTGGGGTTGGCAGCTCTCGGAATACTGTTGATCGGATCTGTTGTTTTTTTCAGGGAGCGGGTACTCTTTGCTGATTCTGCAAGCTTCATGTACGCGATCATATCTTCGGGCAGGTTTGGTGTGCTATCGCACAGGTATGGCGAATATGTAATGCAGTTTTACCCATTCATCGCGCAGCGTCTGCATTTTCCGGTAAAGGCAATACTGATAGGTTATTCGGCCAGCTACAATTTGCTGTATGTGGCTGTCGCTGCCATACTTATCTTTTGGTACAGGCAATACAAGCTGGCTATTGTAATGGCCCTGTACTACTTCTTATTTGTAAGCGCATCAGGTATCACTGTCAATGACACATCTCCGGGTATTGCGCTGATGTCTTTATGCTTTGGCATAGTTATGTACTACGGCCAAAAAGGAACGAATATTTTCCTGGTCATCATTCCGTTTCTTTTCCTTGCTGTGCTTACCGTCACCCTCCATTTTGTGCTGATAATGCCGGTAGTTTTCCTGTGGGTGTACCTGTTGCTGGAGCGCAAAGAATGGCCCTACAACACCCGGGATACATTACTGCTCAGCGGCCTGCTGGTGGTGCTTATACTGGTAAAATATATTGGCGTATCTACCGGTGATGCCAGCCATGATGCTGCTTCTTTGCCCAGGATCACCAAGCTATCGCTCAAAGACCCTTTCGTAGCGTTGGATACATCTGTCGTTTGCACATTCCTGTATCGCTGCGTGGCCAATTACTGGATCGGTACACTTATATTTATTGCGGGCATAGCAAGCCTCATCGCCGAGCGCAAGATATGGCCGGCCGCGTGGTCGCTGGTCTGCTGCCTGGGCTACTTAATGGCCATGGGGCTTACCTATAGCACCTTAGCGGAGCAGACCGCTTTATGGCACATAGAAGGGGAATGGGCCTGCATCGGCATTATAGTGGCTACGCCCTTTGCGTTTTCATTTCTGCCAAGATTGAAAAGCAGCCGCGCGCAACTGGCTATGGCTGCAATACTGGCCATACGGCTGGTGTATATCGGGCTGGCCTTACCTGATTTCTCAGCGCGCATTGATATGGAAACGAAGATAATGGACGAAATGAAAAAGAAAAACATCACCAAACTGGCTATTTACGGCACCGCGCCTATTTATCAAAAGCTTATCCTCGATTGGGGTGTTACCTTTGAATCGCTGCTCACATCGGCCATGAATAGAGATGAGCCGCAGCGTACTTTCTTTTTTGTGAACAGGGATGACATGAACACACAAAACTTTATCAAAAGCAAAAACAACTATTACCAGGTATGGGGAGATGTGGATGCCTCGGGCATTAATAGAAAGTACTTTTCGGTAGACACTACTGCTCCATACCGGGTAATGAGCTATGAAGAGCTGTTCAAATAAATTATTGTACCTTGAAATTTGTTTCCTGTTATGCATCACCCGGCATATAATAAGTGGTCGCTTTATTCCTGCATACTGTGTGTGGGTATTTTGTGCTATGCTTCTTTCTTTTATTACCCTAAATGGAATAAGGAGAATACCGAAGCCACTATTTCCTGGGACGTCTCCGGGTATTACTGGTACCTGCCTTCTGTATTTATTTATAAAGACCTGAAGCACCAGGTGTTTAAAGATAGCATACTCAGAAAATACAATCCCACCAGCAATGATGAGTTTCAGCAGGGCATGCAACTGCCCAATGGCAACTACGTAATGAAATACTCATCCGGTATGGCAGTAATGTACCTGCCATTCTTCACAGCAGCGCACTTGGTTGCGGGCGCGCTGGGTTATCCGCGCAATGGGTTTTCGCCACCCTACCAGTTTGCGATACAGTTGGGGGGCTTTCTCATCTCTGTTTTGGGATTGTTCTATTTAAGAAAGCTGCTGTTGTTTTTTTATTCTGATAATGTTGTGGCTATTACATTGCTGCTGCTGGTGGCCGGCAGCAACTACCTCAATTATGCAGCTATAGATAATGGTATGTCTCACTGCTGGCTGTTTACAGTCTATGTGTTCCTGCTACTCAATACGCATTATTTCTACCAATCCTTTAAACTGAAGTATGCGGTGCGGATAGGGCTACTCATAGGCCTGGCCACGCTTACCCGCCCTACCGATATTATCTCCTGCCTTATACCCATACTCTGGGGCATGAACAGCATCATGCCGGCAGCTATTGGCCGGCAGTTTGGGCTGTTTGTAAAAAATTATAAAGCTCTTTTGTGTACTGCAGTATGCGCTGCTGCGGTCATTGCCATACAGCCACTTTACTGGAAATACGCATCGGGCCACTGGCTGGTGTATAGCTACAGCGACCAGCACCTGTACTTCAGGTCGCCCAGCTTTATGAACTATACCTTCAGCTACCGCAGCGGCTGGCTCACCTATAGCCCTATGCTGGCGCTGTCATTTATCGGTATCATACCGTTCCTTAAAAATGGCACTAATAAGGTAGCCATCGTAGCGTTCTTCCTGCTCAATTATTATGTGGTATGCTCGCGGAGCATATGGTGGTATGGCGGCCGGGCTATGGTGCAGAGCTATCCCATACTGGTATTCCCGCTGGCCGAACTGGTTAGGGTATCGCTGAACAGGAAGGTACTATCGTGGCTGCTGGCGCCGGTAGCGCTGGTGTTTATTTATTTCAACTTATGGGTCGTTCATTTTTATCACAAATTCAAACAGTTTGATTCAGAGGGCCTTTCAAAGGCGTACTTCTGGCGTGTGGCGGGCAGATCGGAGCCGCCCTCTAATGCTGTGCTGCTGAAAGATAACCCGGATATGTATGAGGCCATACCGGACAATATGCAACAGGTATGGCAATATGATTTCAGTAAAGACACAGGCAATCTTTATGTACCGGCTGATACAGGCGCCGGAAAACAACTAAGGCTGGATAAAGACCACCAGCGCGGCGGGCCATATACTTTTGCCTTCAATGGCAACGGGCTGCGCTGGCTGCGGGTGCAGGGTACTTTTCATTGTGCGCTTAAAGAATGGAGTACATGGCAGATGGCACAGTTTGTGGTGACGCTGAAAAACCATGATAAACAGGTGAAGCAAAACATGGAGCGGGTATTCAGGGTGATGGATGTGGGGGCGACACAGAAGATAGACCTGGATGTAAAACTGCCTGATGCTGCGTATGATTCGGTAGAAGTGTTCTTCTGGAATGCAGAGAGTAGTGTTCCGATATGGATCAGTGACCTGAAGGCCTGGTCTTTTAATAATTGATGTACTTATGCAAACGATGCTGGCATTTGATGTACCCCGGCTGCCCCGGCAGGTAACTTACACAGATAATATACTGCTTATAGGCTCCTGCTTCACCGAGCATATATCCGGCAGGCTGGAGGACCATAAATTCAAGGTGCTGGCCAACCCGCACGGGATAATCTTCAACCCGCTGAGTGTGGCGCAAAGTGTAAACAGCTACCTGGACAATAAGGTTTACGGTAAAGAAGAACTTTTTCAGCTCAATGA